>VFJU01000435.1 GCA_009885905.1 Verrucomicrobiota bacterium | reverse complement strand
ACGACTGCGTCACGCGGCGGCTTGGATTTAAGCCCGTGAAGCAGATGATTCAAATTCACGCTAACTGCGAACAACTTCGCACCAAAGGCCGCTGCCCAAACTTGATCGCGACTCGCCTGACGGGAAAAAGGTTGCGGAAAAAACGCTGAAATCCAAAACCAACCGAGCAAAGAAAATTTATACATATTTGCATTTTTTCCGATAAATTAGACGTTTTACAGCGGTAGACTCAGTCCAAAGTCATTCTTCATTTACGACTGGGTGATTTATTAATTTCCATGATCCATTCATCTCGCCGCCACTTCCTAAAATCCACCGCAGCATTTGCCGGCGCCGCGCTAGCGCCAAATCTGCTGCGTGGGCAGGATCGAAAACTAACAGAGCTCAACTTGGCAGCCGTGGGGTGCGGTGGCAAGGGGTGGAGTGACATTTCTGAGATCTGCGACGGAAATCGCATCGCCTTCCTGTGCGACATCGATAAAAAGATGGCCACCAAAGCGCTCGAGCGATTTCCAAATGCTAGGTACTTTTCCGATTACCGGGAAATGTTCGCCACGGTGGCGGACCAGATCGATGTGGTCACCGTGTCCACTCCGGATCACATGCATTTCCCGATCGCTGTGGAAGCGATCAAACACGGCAAGCCGGTGATGGTGCAAAAGCCGCTCTGCAACAATCTTTGGGAAGCACGAGCGCTCGCGAACTACGCTAAGGAAAAAAAGGTACTCACCGTCATGGGCAATCAAGGAGCCACCATGCAAGGCACGCGTCTTCTGCGTGAATGGATCGAGGCGGGTGTGATCGGCGAGGTGAAGGAAGTCCACTATTGGACTAACCGTCCGATCTGGCCGCAGGGTGAGGAGTTAGAATTTCCGCCGGCAATCCCAGTCCCGAGTGACATCAACTGGGACGTCTGGCAGGGCACCGTCGCCACCGACCGGCCTTACAGTCCGGCGATCCACCCATTCAAGTGGCGTGGATTCTGGGATTACGGCTGCGGCGCGCTTGGCGACATCGGCTGCCACAGCATGAACTCGGCATTTTACGCGTTGAACCTCGCGGGAGACTTCGTGGTCGAGGCGAGCAAGGTGACACCTTTCGATAACACCACCGCTCCCAAGCGCTCAACCATCATCTATCAGTTTCCTGCCAAGGGTAAGCGTCCCGCCCTCCAAGTGATCTGGCAGGATGGCGTGATCAACCCTAACACGGATAAAGAATTCGTACGTCCGCCAGGAATCCCTGCGGATCTGGAACTCAACGAAGGCTTCGGACAAGTTTTCGTCGGTACCGATGGGGTTCTTTTTGTCAATGACGCCTATTGCAGCAGCGCTCCAGTTCTTTATCGTAACGGTGTCCGCGCCGAGGTTGGTAAGATCGAAAAAGTCTACGCCCGCGTCATCGGTGGGCCGACGCAAGAACTCTGCCGTGCCATCCGTGGGGATGGGCCCATCCCTGTTTCTAACTTTATCGACCATGCAGGTCCGCTCACCGAGATGGTTTTGGTCGGGAACCTCGCCGTTCGCCTCGATAAAAAAATTGATTGGAACGCCAAGGCCATGGCGGCTCGCGGTCTACCCGAGGTGAAAGCCAATCTTAAGCGAATCTACCGTGCTGGATGGGAACCAAAACTGACCTGACTCTCTTTTTAAGCAATTCTCAAAGTGTTAAAGATAAACCATTAATTCAAATCCAAAGTGTCTAACGAATCTTGTTGTGCAAATCCCAAGCTGGGCCTCGTTTATGGATCACTTCTTCTCCGTCTGTGGCTTGCCGTGCGGGCGATCCAAACTGGACTCGAAAAATTTTCAGGTACCAAAGCGGCCGACCAAGTGGTCAATATTAATGGCAAGGCGAACGAATACGGCCTCACCGCCGCGGGGTCGATCAAGAATTATGCACTTACGAACTACCACGGTGTGCCAGAGGCGCTGATGAAAAAATTCGAGGAAGAACCACTGATGTTGAAGTCGGCGCTCGCTCTTTATGATAAGATGTTAGGGCCCGCGCTGTTGTTGCTCGGGGTCACCATTCTTCTCGGAATCGCCAGTCGCACTTCGCTGTTTTTATTGGGACTGCTCTACATCAGCTTAACTTGGGGTTTGATTTTGATCAAACAAGACGAAGGTGTCTCGTGGCTTGGCGTTCACATTATTCTGGTGGTCATGGCTCTAATGCTTTCGGAAAACAATCGCTTCGCTTTGTTAAAAAAATGGTAAGCCCATGAACTCAGATCCATCATCCATCAACCGCCGCGATTTCCTCGCGAAAACTGTCGCAGGCGTGAGCGCCGGAATCGTGCTAGGTGCTCCCTCCATTCTCCGTGCCAATGGTGAGGGCGGCTCCGATCAGATCCGTGTCGCGCTCGTCGGCATGGGCAAGCAAGGTCGAGTGCTTTTTGAGGCGATGTCTAACATCCCAGGCATCCACTTCCAAGCGGTCTGTGACATCTGGGATTACAACCTCAAGGGCGGAATGGCGAAGGTGCGTGCCTTGCAGGGTCATACGCCTAAAGGCTATATTGACATCGACGAGATGTTAGCCACTGAAAAGGGTCTTGATGCCGTCATCGTCTCCACTCCAGATTTCTGGCACTCGCCTCACACGGTGAAATGTCTGGAAGCTGGACTGCATGTCTATTGCGAGAAGATGATGTCTAACACCATCGATGGAGCACGTGCCATGGTTCGTGCCATGGAGAAATCCGGCAAGCTCTGCCAAATCGGTCACCAGCGCCGCAGCAACCCACGCTACCGCTATGTTCTAGAGGAACTAATCAAGGGGCAAAAGATTTGCGGTCAAATCGTCAATATCAATGCTCAATGGAACAGGGCTGTTAGTTCATCACAGGACATTGCTTACAACCCAAAGCTCACCATCAAGCAAGATATCCTAACGAAATATGGTTACCAGAGCATGCAGCAGTTTATGAATTGGCGCACCTACCGCAGTTTATCCGGTGGGCCGATCTCCGACTTAGGCGCCCATCAGATCGATATCTTCGGTTGGTTTCTCGGCGCGGCACCCAAGTCGGTTTATGCCTCTGGGGGTAATGACTTTTTTAAAAACCGTGAGCACTTCGATAACGTCATGGCGATCTTCGAATACGACACGCCACAAGGAGGCGTTCGCGCTTTCTATCAAGTTCTAACCACCACAAGTGCGGGCGGCGGTTACTACGAGAGTTTCATGGGTACCGAAGGAAACATCCGGATTTCGGAGCAGTCCGCCTACACCAGTATTTATCGAGAAGACAGCGCCCCTTCATGGGACTCTCTGGTCGAGCGAGGTTACTTGAAGCGTAAGCCTGCGCCGCCGAAGCCAGAGCCTGCACCTGGTGTGATTGCGTCTTACGCATCGGCCGCTGCAGAAGGATTTGAGCTTCCAGGGGAACTCAGCAAGCAGCCCCACCAATGCCATTTGGAGAACTTTTTCCTCGCCGTCCGCGGCAAGGCAAAGCTCACTTGTGATGCACGCCACGCCTTCGAAAGTGAGGCACCGATCTACTGGGTGAATCCTTCTGCTCTCAGCAAGCTCCCCATTCAGTTCACTCCTGAACAACTCTCTGTATGAAAATAAAACTAACCATATCCACCATTTTTGCTCTCTCTACCTTCGCCTTTTTCTCTTGTGAGAAAAAAGCCGAGACCGCATCGACTGCACCCGAGTCTGCCACCGCTGCCCCGGCCACCGCAGGGGCAACGACCGGAATGCCGTTGAAGACTGAATTTCCGCCAGAGCTCATCGAAGGCACGCCGAAGCCGATGAACCTGCCGAATCTCGTGGCGGCTCCCACCAAGCCGCCAGAATTTTTGGCTGCTGAAGGCACCGCTCTTCTTTCTAAGGGGAAAAAGGTGACTAGCAGCGACGAAAATCCGATCATCGGCGATCTAACACTCATCACCGATGGAGATAAAGATGCAGGCGAAGGATACTTTGTCGAGTTGCTTGACGGCACCCAATGGATTCAGATCGATCTCGAAAAAAGCTCGGCGCTTTCCGCACTTTGGCTGTGGCATTTCCACTCCCAGAAGCGTGCGTATCACGACGTGATCATCCAAGTTTCTGACGATTCAGAATTTAAAACGGGGGTCACCACAGTTTATAACAACGACTACGATGAGTCTTCCAAACTTGGCAAGGGATCTCACAACCCGTATGCGGAATCCCGCTTCGGCATCGTTGCGGATGCAAAAGGTGCGAAAGGACGCTATGTCCGACTCTACAGCAAAGGAAATACATCTAACGACATGAACCACTACATCGAAGTGGAAGTCTACGGCAAGGAGCTGTAATTTTCAGGTTCTTTGATGGGTCCGCCTCGCAGAACCAGCGGGCGAGGCGGGCACGCACCGCTGAGTCCAACGGCGGTCAAATGCGGTGGGTCATGAAATCCTCAAGCAAAGTCGAACGAAGTTTGTGAAAAATTTCACAAACGACTTGAGCGGCAGCAGATGTGGGAGCAAAGTGAAGCACAGCAAGCAATTCACCATGGTCAGCCCGTCTCCCAGCACTCTTCACACCGCCTACGATTCAAAAATCGAAGGAAACGTCATCATCACCCGCGTGGATGCCGCCATCAACTGGATGCGAAAGAACTCGCTTTGGCCGATGCCGATGGGTCTGGCCTGCTGCGCCATCGAGCTGATGGCGACGGCGTCGAGTCGCTTCGACATCTCTCGATTCGGCATGGAAGTGATGCGCTTTTCGCCCCGCCAGGCAGATGTATTGATCGTCTCTGGGACGGTGACTTACAAAATGGCGCTCGCGGTGAAGCGGGTATGGGATCAAATGCCCGAGCCGAAATGGTGCATCGCCATGGGAGCTTGTGCATCCTCCGGTGGCATGTACCGCAGCTACGCGGTGTTGCAAGGAATTGATAAATTGATCCCGGTCGACGTCTACATTTCCGGATGCCCGCCGCGGCCTGAGGCGTT
>VFJU01000094.1 GCA_009885905.1 Verrucomicrobiota bacterium | reverse complement strand
GGGAATCCGTCTGCAGACCATGCCACTAACAACATTTTCGCATCGGCGCCACCGAGCATTTTCACTAATCCGTTAGGCAAAGCGTGGTAGTGATAAGATCCGTTCGGTTGTACGTGAGCGTTGTGTTCGTCGAGACCTAAGTTGATAAAACCCGTGGCGGCTTCGTAGCGCCAACCTGAGCGCATGTCGTTGTTCCACGACTCAGCCGTACCGGGTTCGAAGGGTACTCCATTTAGTGCAACGCCCCACCAGTACCCACCGCGATGAACTGGAATCGGTGACTCCTTTGGATGGAGCGGCATACGAAATTTATAGCTCTGCGGCTTGATGGTGTTAGGGTTGCCACGTCGAGGAAAAGTTCCCGGCGCGTGGTCTGGAAGCCCGTTGGACTGAATGACACGAAACGATCCTTCAACCGCGATTTTTACGATCGGCTTAGGTGCGGCATCGGGCGCGGCGGCCTCTGGGATGGCGACGAGCGGCGGCTTGGTCGACCCTGAGGCATCGCTATCATGATCGGGGTGAGCTACCGCCGACGCCGACATCAAGATGCACGATGCAAGCCAGAGGTTTCCTATTTTGAAAAATGATGGCCTATTCATGGTTTTGTTTACACTCGTCAACCGTTGGAAATCAGATTGGTTTCGCAACTTTCGGCAAAAAATCCTGAGGCGGTAGGGCCAAAAGATCCCCATACATGCTTAAGACTCCGGTCAGATGGGGTCTAGACACTCCGTTTTGCTAAAATAATTCTATACCGACAGGTTCCGGTCTTGCCAAAGCCGGAAAATGCTGCAGGCTCAGGCCGAGCAGGTATTTCCTACCGCCAAGAACCGCATCTGGCCGAGCGCCTACAGATTCACCCCTTTTTCTCACGGGACGTGAAATCGGCCTGCGGCTGAGGACTACCGGAACTCCTGCCTCACGGGCGGCGGCGCAAGTCGGCTTGTTCTGACACCGGTGAAGTCACCTTCCGCAAGCTGCGGAGCTTCACCCCGGCAACAAAAAGCCGGTTTTTCAGAATGATGCCGGTCAGCACGAGGTCTTTTCAAGATCGCCAGATTTTCATCAATCTGGCGCGCAGGGCCGCCTAAAACCATGACCCAACTGACAAAATGTCAAACGCAACACAAGATTCCCGCAATTCGGGAGAAAATCGTCGGCGCCGCAATCGCGGAGGCCAAAACCGTAATAAAAACAACAACGAACCCCGTGGCAACGGTGGGAGTGACCGCGAAGATCGCGGGTCACGTAACCCAAACGGCCGCAATAATAACAATCGTTCAGAAGAATTCCGCCCACAGGCTTCCCGCCCAGCACGCAAGTATGCTCCGCAGAAATTGAGCTTTTGGCAAAAAATCCTCAGCTACGTGGGCCTAGGTCCAAAAGCGCCTGAGCGTCCTTCCCGTGACGAACACGGAAGCCGCGAAGACCGGAATCGTCGCAGCGATCAGAAAACGGAATCGACCCCGTTTCCAAGCGGTCAGCGAGCACCCAAGTCCAACACCCGTAACGCACGTACTGGTGAAGGCGAGGCCCGCCCGCCACGTGAACCTCGCGAACCACGTCCACCTCGCGAAAAACGCCCTGAGGGCGAGCGCGAGGAACGTGCTCCACGCGGAGGTAGTCGCGGCGGTGATCGCCCACGCGGCGGCGACCCCAAAACCGTCGAATCGACCCGCGTTTATGTCGGCAATTTATCCTACGATGTTTCCGAACAAGATCTCCAAGAGCTCTTCAAAGGTATCGGCGGAGTCCGCAACATCGAGATTGTTTACAATCGCAGCACCCACCGCTCCAAAGGCTATGGATTTGTTGAAATGCTCCGGATGGATGAGGCGATGCGTGCGGTGGAAGTTCTGCATGATCAACCGTTCATGGGACGCAACATGACTGTCTCCGGCGCCAAGTCGAAGGGTCAAGACGAACGCGAAGAGGCCGAAGAACGCAGCGACCGCGAACCGGCTCGCGTGGTACTAGCCTCGACTTCGCCAGCGGTTGCCGCAGTCGTCGTCGCCGAGCCCGTTAGCGAGACCATCGTTGAAACCAACATGCCGGAGGAGAAAGAAACCACAATCATCACCGCCTCAGATCTCGAAGCCAAATACGGCTTCGACGAGCCCAAGGAAAAATCCGAAGAAGCTTAACTCTAGGCTTCCGATCGCTTCAAACCTCCGTCCGGTTTAGCCGTGGCGGAGGTTTTTTGTTTCTAGAAAAAAGATTGTCACGCAATCCGTTCTCCTGCTTGCGCGTCGTGATTCATCCGCCTAAACCTCGAGCATGAACGTTCGCACACGCTTTGCTCCCTCACCCACCGGATACCTCCATGTGGGTGGCGCCCGGACGGCTTTGTTCAACTGGCTCTTCGCACGCAAATATGGCGGTGAATTTGTTCTGCGGATCGAAGACACCGATGAGGCACGCAATACCGATGAGGCACGCCAAGCGATTTTTGAAGGGATGCAATGGCTGGGACTCGACTGGGATGAAGGTCCTGAAGAAGGCGGAAATTTCGGCCCATATTACCAAAGTCAACGCCGAGAAATTTACGATACTTGGTTCGCGAAGCTAGTGGCCACCGGGCACGTCTACGAAGACGCAGGCGCTTGGCGATTTCGCTTTGAACGCAAGCCCGTTACCATGCACGATCTTGTTTGCGGTGAGGTCACGATCGACTATCGTGACGAGTCTAACACGCCAGACATGGTGATAAAGCGCTCAGATGGCTCCTACGTTTTCCACTTCGTCAACGTGGTAGATGACTTAGAAATGCAGATCACCCATGTCATCCGCGGCGAGGATCACTTGATGAACACGCCCAAGCACCTTCAGCTCATTGAAGCCTTTGGCGGTAAAGCACCGCAATACGCTCACATCCCGCTGATTTTAAATCCGGATGGTTCAAAAATGTCGAAGCGCGATGCTGGAGCCGCCGTTGGAGATTATCCGCGACAAGGATTTCTATCAGAATCCGTGGTGAATTTCATAGCCTTATTAGGCTGGAATTCAAAAACTGAGCAAGAAATTTTTAATCTGACCGAGTTAACTCAAATATTTTCATTAGAAAATATTAATCGGTCACCCGGTCGTTTCGACTTAGAGAAATGCAAGTGGGTCAACCAACAGCACCTACATGAAGTCGCCCTTGATGACTTCGCTACCGCCGCGCGACCGTTTGTCGAAGCCGCCAACCTGCCAATATCCGACAATTACTTGGCAGCGATCGCTGCGGTGAAGGATAAAGTACGCCTATTCAGTGAAGTACCCAACGCAGTGAATTTTCTGCTCAAAGATAACTTTGATTTCGACGAGCAGGCTCTCGAAAAAGTGCGTGGCAATTCAGCATCCAAAAATCTGCTGAGCTCGCTCCAATCCGCCTTCGCATCCATCACGGCTTGGTCTGCGGAGGCGGCGAAGGCGGCTCTAAACGAGGCCGCTTTGGTCGCCGGAGCCAAACCGGGACAATGGATGTTTCCACTCCGAGTCGCATTAACTGGTAGAGCTCATGGTCCGGATCTTGGAGAAGTAATGATTTTGCTAGGGCGCGATCGCTGCGTGACTCGCATTAGTCAACTCGCCGAAAAAATCTAATTTATTATCATGAAACAAGTTTATAATCTAGCAGATCTAAAATCACGAGACCTGCTAGACACCGGCCACGATACGCCAGCCCGGCTGGCGGTGATCGGTCATCCCGTCGCGCACTCCGCTTCACCGCAGATGCACCAACCGGCGCTTGATGCTGCTGGAATCAATGCACGTTATATCCGACTTGATATCGAACCTGGCCAAGTGGGCTTAGCATTTGAGCGAATGCGGTCGCTGGGATTTATAGGCTGTAACGTAACCGTACCTCACAAGATAGAGGCGATGGAACACTGCAAGGTGGATCCAAATGCAATAGCCCTCGGGGCAGTCAACACCATCCGCTTTG
>VFJU01000105.1 GCA_009885905.1 Verrucomicrobiota bacterium | reverse complement strand
GTCATGTCTATGCTGCTTTCAATCGCCATTCTGGGTTGTGGTTCTAGAGGAAGGACCTACGCAAAACTCATCGTTTCATTTGAAGACCGATACCGTCTGACCGCAGCGGCGGATCTCGTAACGACACGTCGCACCGCAGTTTCGTCTCTCCTAGCACCAGACGAAATCCAAGAATACGATTCAGCCGAATCTTTTTTTGCCGCTGGGAAGCTAGCGGATGTGTTGATTATCGCGACTCAGGACTCACAACACTTTGACCACGCAATACGTGCAATTGATTTAGGTTATGATCTTTTGCTAGAAAAACCTGCTGCTGAAACTCTTGAAAGGTGCGAGGAAATCGACAGGAAAGCCCGTGAGCGAAATTGCCGAGTGGCTCTTGGCTTCGTTCTTCGTTACACACCGTTTTACTCCACCGTCAAGCGGGTGATTGAGAGTGGAAAAATTGGTCGGATCATCTCGATACGCACTCATGAGGGGGTTGAACCATTTCACCAAGCACACTCTTACGTCCGCGGACACTGGGCAAAGTCTAACGAATCATCTCCCATGATTGTGGCCAAATGTTCTCATGACGCTGACATTATTTGTTGGCTCGGTGGCGCAGCAACGGCATCGGTTTCTAGTTATGGTGACAGAACATGGTTTCGAGTAGAAAATGCTCCAGAGGGAGCACCTAACCGCTGCACAGATGGATGCCCAGCAGCCTCAAATTGCATCTACGACGCTCACCTTTACCTTTCAGAAAAACGCAGATGGCTTAGCATGGTCATGGATGGTTACGAAAAAACAGACGATGCTGGAATTCTTGATTTTCTAAGATCATCTCCCTGGGGTCGCTGTGTCTATCACTGTGACAATGACACCGTGGATCATCAGGTATTTGCTTGCGAATTGACTAATGGCATCACTGCGACACACACGATGACTGCTTTCGATTGCGGGCGAGGAATCGAAGTCTATGGTACGCTCGCAGCACTAAAAGGTGGTGAACCTTACCATGAAGCTGGAACTCCTGAATTATGGCTACGGCATCATGCGGAGGGAAATATCGAGTCGCTAGAAATCTATCAGCAAGACAGTTCTGGATATGCTGGGCATGGCGGTGGTGACTGGGGACTGGTAAACGCGTTCAAGGACCTATTCCAAGGTCCCTTGGCACTGCAATCTGGACTCGACGGCATTGACGGTCACCGTCTCGCTTTTCTTGCCGAAGAGGCACGCTTGACCCGAACCGTTATGGGTGCATGAGAAAATCAACCGTCAGTGATTTGCATGGTATTCAAGCCCATTCAAAAACATCTGAACCGCGACCATCACCAGTAGCATTCCCATAAGACGCTCAACAGCCATTGCGCCTTTTTCTTTTAAAACACGGGCAATCGCGGGTGCACACAGTAGTACTCCAGCAGTAATACTCCAAGCCGACAAAAGAGCCACAAACCATCGACTCATTTGTTCGGGATGTGAACTAACCATCACCAACAGCGTAGCAAGCACCGAGGGCCCCGCAATCAATGGCGTGGCCAAAGGTACGATAAAAGGCTCACTCGATGATTCATCTTTTGCACTCTGGCTTGTCGGGAAAATCATCTTCAACGCAATGAGAAAAAGAACGATCCCCCCGCTGATGAATAGGGCCTCCTGAGTAAGTCGAAGTAATCCTAACAATTTTGGACCCAAAAAAAGAAACGTTACTAAAATGACCAGTGCAACAACCAACTCTCTGGCAATCACTCTCAGGCGTCTTTCAGGTGGCACCTGCCGTAGTCCACTCATAAAATTCGCAACGTTACCCAAAGGATCCATGATCGTAAGCAGTAGAATCGTAGCAGATAGAGTACTCATCATTAAAATTTAATTTATTTCTAACAATTATAAAAGCACGCACCGCGCGTTCCAGTTCCTCTAAACTGTGGACCGTGCTGATCTGTGTTTGTATTATTGCTTGCCCGATTGGTACCACAGGATAGCTGAATCCAACAACGTAAACTCCTTGCTTAAGCATTTCGTCGGCAACTTTCGTTGATAGAGTGGCGTCTCCAAGCATCACTGAAACAATTGGATGGGTCCCCGGCACAATGTGAAAACCAGCATCCGTCATCGCCCCACGAAAAAAATGGGTGTTCTTTATGAGAGTGTCGCGTAAAAATGTTGATTCATCGAGAATTTGTAACGCTTTCAACGAGGCACCAGCAATCATAGGCGCTAGCGAGTTACTAAACAAATAAGGTCGTGACCGTTGACGTAGCATTTCAATCAAGGCTAGGGTTGATGAATGGTCCGATAACGCTGGCGTTGGTGCGATGTATTTATCGCAACAAGCAGTTAACAAACTTTCGCCCGCGGCAAAGATCAAGTTACCGGTAAAGCTCGGACTGCCAGAACGTCTTATCGAGTTACAAAATCTAATGATAAAGGGCGACGAATGCGCAGCGAAAATTTACGAAACGATTGGCATTTATTTGGGCTACACCATCCCCCATTATGCTGAGTTTTACGATTATGCTCACATGCTTATTTTGGGTCGCGTCACGACCGGACTGGGTGGCGATATCGTGCTCTCGGCGACTAAAAAAGTGTTGTTGCAAGAGTTTCCAGAAATTGCACGTTTGGTAACGATGCATGTACCCGATGAAAAAATGCGACGCCTAGGACAAGCGGTCGCTGCAGCGAGTCTGCCCACGCTCAAGAATTAATACCAACAACATCGTCACCCATACAAAACTTATTCTGATGAGCTCTATCAATTTGTCTGATCGATTGGCCGTTTGTTCATGGTCGTTACAAGCGAATGACCCGCAGGATTTGGCAGCGAAATTGCGCGAATCTCGAATCAAGCGAGTCCAACTTGCACTTGATCCCCTTCGAAAGTCTCCAAGTACTTGGAGCAATGCGGGAGAAATTTTGCAGCAAGCAAATATTGAGATCGTCTCTGGAATGTTCGGATGCATCGGAGAAGACTATTCGACTTTGGATTCAATTCGAATTACGGGTGGAGTGGCTCCCGATACGACTTGGGAACAGAATTTGGTGAACATCCGCGAGACTGTTTCGATCGCCGTAGCGCTAGGATTGAATCTTGTGACTTTTCACGCCGGCTTTGTGCCACACGATCCAACCGCTCCTGCTTTTCATAAAATGTTGGAACGTCTATCCATTATTTCGGAAATTTTCGCCGCTAAAAATATCAACGTTGGACTTGAGACGGGACAAGAAACTGCAGCAGAGTTAGCATTATTGTTAGAATCTCTTAATTGCACAAACCTAGTGATCAATT
Source organism: Verrucomicrobiota bacterium (assembly GCA_009885905.1). Taxonomy (GTDB): domain Bacteria; phylum Verrucomicrobiota; class Verrucomicrobiia; order Verrucomicrobiales; family Akkermansiaceae; genus Luteolibacter. The sequence goes on along the minus strand of VFJU01000105.1, from coordinate 826 downwards.
TCGATCCCGCCAACATGATACTTTACGGAAAAGGTGATCCAATCCAAGCACTCAATGTGTTAGCCCCATGGATCCAGCAAGTTCATATCAAAGATGCTCTGCCCAGTAGTGTACAAGGAGAGTGGGGCGAAGAAGTGGTCGTAGGCGAAGGCGATGTCGATTGGCCAGCATTCTTTTCCACTCTAAATAAAATCAATTTCGTTGGTGACTTAGTTATTGAACGCGAAGCCGGTAGCCAGCGCTTAGCCGACATCGATCTTGCCAGGCATGTGATTCTTAACTGTGATAACCATCACAAAATCTAAATGCCGAACTCTTCATCAAGCCCCACACGTCCTGTCAACGTTGCCGTCGTTGGTCTTGGCTTCATGGGAGTCACCCACCTGCGTGCTTACCTCGACAACCCGCTCGCTCGTGTGGTCGCGGTATGTGGTGGGACGCGATTGCCTGTCGATGGAATTCTAGCAGGTGTATCGGGAAATATTCAGACGACCGAAGACATCGATCTCGGTAGCGAAGTTAAAGTTTATCACCAATTAGATGACTTGCTCAGAGATCCAGATGTGCAGTTAGTCGACCTTTGCACACCCACCATGGTCCACATGGAGCAAGCGATCGCCGCGCTTCGTGCGGGTAAACATGTGCTTTGCGAAAAACCCCTTGCGCGAAAGTCCGCTGAAGCTAGAAAAATGGCAGAAGTTGCCGATGAGTCCATTGGTTATTTGATGCCGGCCATGTGCATGAGATTCTGGCCAGGGTGGAGTTGGCTCAAGCAGGTGGTCGAAGAAAAAACTTTCGGAAAAATTCTAGCGGCGAGTTTTCGTAG
>VFJU01000065.1 GCA_009885905.1 Verrucomicrobiota bacterium | reverse complement strand
GCATACGCCCCAGCGGGAAAATCTCTGATTTCAATTTCCGTGTTAGGCGTTCCTACCTCGCCGGATTTGCATACACAAGTGCTGGATGAGCTCGAACGTTGGTTCGGCTTACAAGTAAGAAAGTGGAGCCACCTACGAACTTACCAAATCCAACAAGCCTTACCCGAACAAGCCGTGACACCCTTGAAAAATGGTGTTCAGCGGATTGGTGGAATTTACATTTGCGGCGACCACTGTGACAGCGCGTCCATCGAAGGAGCGATTTCATCCGGCAAGCAAACTGCAGACGAGATCGTTTTAAATTTCAGATGAAAAATCTGTTGGTAAATATTATCATCTAACAATATCATTAAATTTTCAATATCGCTTCCGCCACCGCCTCTTCCATCCCTGCATCCGTGCGGATGAAAATTTCCTGCAAGCCTTTTGCCGACTGCGTCACTGCCTTGAGACCACCAGAGATTTTTCGTTGAACCTTGATTCCACCGGTCGGGATCCCCTGCCCCAGAGATTTTCCGCCATAAGACCTGCCGATGATTACCCCCACCACGCCGTCCATCGCCTCGATCTTGCGCATAACCGAGTGGCATTCTTTGGATGATGTCTGATGACGACCGCGTGATGGCATGGTTGATTCAATCTCCTTTCACTTGGAACGCCTCATTTCACCCCAGCACCGCCGATGAACAAGGTCAAAAACGACTTAACATCCGAGCGCAGCGATATTTCTGCCAGTTCTCTGGTGGTTCATCGGGCACCTCGCCACTTTCCGCTTTCCCGCCACGGCAAGCAGGACTAGCGTCTCGCCGAAATGAGTAGCTGTGGACCAAAAATGAAAATGGATCCGACCTTGCACCGGGATAAAAAGCCGGACTGGATCAAAGTCCGCTTGCCAAACAATCCGGCGTTTTGGTCGACCAAGTCGTTGATCACCGATTTGAAATTGGTCACGGTTTGCGAAGAAGCGCAGTGCCCTAACCGCTGGGAATGCTGGGGACAAGGCACCGCCACCTTTATGATCGCCGGTGACAAGTGCACTCGCGCATGCGGGTTTTGTGCGGTGAAGACCGCAAAACCGGACGCGCTCGAGACAGACGAACCACAACGCGTCGCCGAGGCTACCCGCCGGATGAATCTTCGCCACGTGGTGATCACCGCTGTGGCACGCGACGACCTCCGCGATGGCGGGGCCGAACATTTCAAGCACACCATCGAGGCGGTACGCCAAGCGAATCCTGAAATCATCATCGAGGTACTCGTGCCAGACTTCAATGACCGTGACTGGGCGCTCGCCATGGTGATGGAAGCCCGCCCACACATTTTCAATCACAACCTCGAGACCGTCGAGCGCCTAACTCCTCTTGTTCGTTCCCGTGCTCAGTATCAACGCAGTCTAACTGTTTTGAAAAAAGCCAAGGCGATGGTGCAGGGCAAGATCGCCACCAAGAGCGGTATCATGTTAGGACTCGGCGAGCGCCACGATGAAATTCTCCAGGCGATGGATGACTTGTTAGCACACGACGTGACCGTGCTCACGTTAGGCCAGTATTTGCGTCCGACGCAAAAGCACCTCCCCGTTGTGGAATACATCACTCCGGATGCGTTTAATGATTACAAAGCCATCGCTCTAGCAAAAGGCTTTCGTCACGTCGCCAGCGGCCCCCTAGTCCGCAGTTCTTACCACGCCGCAGATTTCCGACCGGAGCTAGATGTTTTGGAAGCCATCGAAGCTGACGTCCGTGCCGCCCGCGGCCTCGAGCTCGGGCCGGAGCACCTCGCTCTGCCTGCGGCAAATCCCGCCCTCATTCAAGCCATCGCCTAACCGCATGCGCCACTGGTTGATCAAATCCGAACCCGACGTCTTCGGCATCGACGACCTCGCGCGCGTCGGACGCGAACCATGGAGCGGAGTGCGGAATTACCAAGCGCGCAACTTCATGTGGAAAGAAATGCAGGCGGGCGACCTCGCACTATTTTACCATTCCAACGCCAAGCCCCCAGGAATCACCGGTATTGCTCGCGTCGTCGGCGTGCCCTATCCGGACCCCACTCAGTTCGACCCAAAAAGCGAATATTTCGATGCCAAGTCCAAGCTTGAGAACCCACGATGGTGGTTGAACGACTTCGAATTTGTCGCGAAATTCAGAGAAATGTTGCTACTTGAGGCCATCAAGGCGGACCCTATGCTCGCGGAGATGCTTGTCTGTCAACGCGGCAGCCGACTCTCAATCAACCCCGTGGATCCACTCCACTTCAAGCACGTCTGCAAGCTTGCAGGATGGCGACCAGGGAAATAAGAATTCATTTGGGAGACAAATCCCGCAAACCACAACGCTCTATGGATGAAGAAAATCCCGTGGCCACACTCTCCGCAATTTCAGAATCTCCGACTGCTGCCTCCGCTTGGCGTGAGTGGCTTGAACTGTATGGCCCTAAAATGCTGCTTTTCGCCCGCCAGCAAACTCGCTCGTTAGAAGATGCTAAAGATGTCTTCCAAGATGCATTGGTTAGATTGATCGAAAAAATTCGCGTAGGAGAATTCGTCGGCGGTCAAGACTGCTGGCAGCCATATCTCTACACCGCCATCCGCAGGCTCGCCATCGATCTCAGCCGTCGCGATGACCGCCGTAAACGCCGGGAAGACCACGTCGCCACCGACGCCGAGTGCGACCAGTACGAAGCGTTCCATCCATGGTTTGAGAGCGACAACTCGGACGACGAAACACGCAACCAGCTTGAACAAAGCCTGAAGCAACTGCCGGAAAAATTTTCCGACGTCATCACCATGAAAGTCTGGGGCGAACGCACCTTCGCCGAGATTGGTGAAACCCTCGGAATTTCTCAAAACACTGCTGCCTCTCGGTATCGCTATGGACTCGAGGCACTCAAGCGCAGCCTCGGCAACGCCCGCCGCCGAGGTGACCTATAAATCTATCAAATCCCACCCGTCTTCCAATGACTCCTGATCAACGCTCTCTCGAAGCTGAACTGCGCGACCTACAGGCCGCCGCGTTTGACGATGCGTTTCTAACACGCCTTGAAGCCGCTGCAGAAGGGACATTGATCATGCTCAGCCCGCAAGAAGTCCACTTTGAAAAAATCCTGCGTCGGAATCGTCCAGCACACCTCACGCCTGAATTCATGGCGGAATTAGAGAGAATTGTCTCAAAAACGGCGTTCGCCATCGACGATAAAATCGTTGCATTCCCCACCAGTTTCACCAAACCCCAAGCTCGTCGCCAACGACCGATGTGGGCCGCTGCCGCTGCGGTGGCGCTCATTGGTGCCGCGACCGCGCTGCTGCTACCTAGAGCGGAAAACTTGGAGAGACGTCCAACCAGGGTCGCTTCTAACATCATTCAACCCTCCGCCGGAAACTTCATTCCCGCCAGTTACAACCGTAACTTGCAAGAGGTCCACGACGAGGGGGTCATTTGGAAATCAAAAAACCAACCGCAAAGTTTAATCCGTGTCGTCTATATCGATCACGTAATCCTCAAGGATGCCCAAGGGAGAACTTTCCAATTCGATCAACCCCGCGTCAAATACATGTTGGTTC
>VFJU01000031.1 GCA_009885905.1 Verrucomicrobiota bacterium | reverse complement strand
TGTACCTTCTTTTTTCAGCTCTCGAATGACTTTGAGTTTGTCCTCGGGTAGGAGTCCCGCGTGGACTTCGTCGACCTTGGCTTCTTGGGCGATTGCATTGGCGACGAGTAACTGGTCGCCCGTGAGCATGACCACTCTTTTCACCCCGAGGCGGTGAAGGTCAGCGGTGAGTTGTCGCGCGGCGGGGCGGATAGTGTCTGCCATAATGAGCAGAGCATGGGCAGTCACGAGATCGCCCACACGAGTACCGAGCCAGACACATGTTTTTCCCTTAGCCTGTAGCGGCTGAGATTTTTGTGTGAGTGATTCAACGTTACCGGCGCCCAGTTCACGGAAAAGTCGCTCACTGCCGACAAGATATCGAGTCGCCTCAACCGTGGCCTCGGCACCCTTTCCGGCAGTGGATTGGAAATCACTCGCGATGGGTAATTGAATCTGCAGGTCTTTCGCACATTTTACGATCGCGTGGGCAAGAGGATGTTCAGATTTTGCCTCTAATGCAGCGCCTGCACGCAGCCATTCAGTCACGTGACTGGGTAGCGCTTCGGTGACCATGAAAATTCCATCTAGGGTGACAATTTCAGTGAGCGAGGGCTTACCAACGGTGAGCGTGCCGGTTTTATCAATTGCAACGATGTCAATTTTCGCTGCAGTTTCTAACGGTGATCCACCCTTGATGAGGATTCCTCGGCGTGCGGCACCACCAATCGCGGAAAGCACGGTGGCTGGGGTGCTGATCACCAATGCGCAGGGTGAAGCGACAACCATAATAGTCATGGCTCGGAAAAATGAATCGTGGAAGTTGTCCCACTTCATCAGATAGGGCACGAGGAAAACGCCGAGAGTGAATAGAATGACGCCCATTGCGTAATACTGCTCGGCTTTTTCAAGAAATCTTTGTGTGTTAGACTTTTCTGACTGCGCCTCGGCGACGAGCTTGACCATGCGAGCGAGCGTTGAGTCTTCCGAGCGCTTGGTGACTCTGAGTTCAATCCCGCCGCTTTGATTTAGTGTGCCAGCGAAGAGGTTACTACCGAGAGTCTTGGAAACTGGCATCGACTCACCGGTGAGTGACGACTCATCTACATTGGTGCTTCCTTCGGAAATCAATCCGTCCACTGGGATTTGTTCTCCTGGTCTAACAATAACAATTTCACCGATCTCAAGGTCTTCGACGGCGACCATGATTGTTCCCGCACCACGTTTGACGAGTGCCTCGTTAGGCCGGAGGCTCAGCAGTGCTTCAATAGCACGCTGTGTGCGCTCCATGGCATGCCGCTGAAGCACATTTGAAAAACTGAAAAGGAAAAGCAGCAATGCACCTTCGAACGGCGCACCGATCAAGACCGCACCGAGTGCAGCGAGCACCATGAGGACATCCACATCGAGCACTTTTTCACGCAATGATGCGATGGCGGATCTAACTCCTTGCTGGCCCGTGAATAAGAAAGCGCCGCAGTATAAAAATGATGTTGTTAGATTTAAACCGGCGGATTTTTCCACGAAAAAAGCAGCGATCAGGAAGAGTAGACCCAGTCCGCAAGAAATTTCTTCGTTCAACTCACCCGAGCGAATTTTTTCCCAAAGTGATAGACGCGTGGTTCTGAGTCGTAGGGGAAGCTTCTGAATATTAGCCCCAGCTTTTTTCACTTGCTCGGTCATGCTAGATTCCTCGTAAACGTCGGAATCGAAAGTCACCGTGAGAACTTGCCCGAGGTACGAGGCGGATGCGCGTCGGACTCCGGGAATCTTGGTGATCTTTTTCTCAAGCTTCTGGGCGCATGCTTCGCAGGCGTTCCCTTCGAGGCGAAAGATGGATTTTTGCAACGCCGCAGACACTTGCCCCGCATGTTCGTCAACGAGTGCTCGAACGTCATTGTCGCTGAGGCGCTGTGGATCGAATTCAATTTCCACCACTGCACGCACGAGATCGGGATTTACCCTAACAATTCCAGTGTGATCACCCAATGAATGGTCTGGAGACTTCACTGGGCTGTCATCTGGTGGGACGGTTGGCATGGCGTGAAGATCATGGTTGATGGATGCGACGCCTACGTCACTGGCAATTTTTCGCGGACCTTGGTGGCGAGTTCGTGAAATGACGCGGCGACTTTATTTTTCGCTGGTTCTAAGAGGGCTACCGGTGCTCCACGGTCGCCCCGTTCACGGGTTTCGATGTCGATCGGGATTTGTCCTAGCAGAGGAAGATTCATGAAAGCGGCTTCGCGAACGCCGCCATCTTTACCGAAAATCGGGTATTTTTTTCCAGCATCGCACTCGAACCAAGCCATGTTTTCTATCAATCCAAGGATTGGCACGTTGACTTTAGCAAACATGGCAACGGCCTTGCGTGCGTCAATCAACGCCACTTCCTGCG
>VFJU01000061.1 GCA_009885905.1 Verrucomicrobiota bacterium | reverse complement strand
TGAATCACATCATATTCATTAACAATGAGTTACAAATTAAAACTGCTTATTATTTTTTAATTGCTGCCATCCTATGCCCGTCAATTGACCAGAATAATGTCGTATAACCTGCAACAAGAGCCCCAAAAAAATCACAAGCCGCTAGTTATCAGTCATATACATCAATATGATGCCACCTCAGCAAAACTTTACACTTTGTTTTATAACTGTCGGAAATCTTTACACTCCGGTCTGTAGCGACTCGAGATGGGCACAATTTAAAAATGTAACCAATTAGATTTGAATAAGTTGTATAATTTAAAAACTCCAAAACCCGATTTCCTCGGTGAGGGCACTGGAATAGGTAAAAGCCATTAAAACCAGCGATCCCATCAAAAATAACTTTTAAAAACTACCATGGCCCTATGACGACTACAGCATTTCTTTACACTTAATGCTCGTGATGCGGTTTTTCATTTTTGGGGTCGCAAATATCCTAAAAAGCCGGGGAAGGCAGGGGGAAAGGGATTGTTGCGAGAGGTCTAGCGCGGGGGATGGGGTGAGGTAAAGGCCGCCGAGACGCTTGAGAAGTTGCTCGTCGGTGAGAGCTTGCGGGCGTCTTTTGACTTTTGAGGATTCATAGGTGTAAGGTGGAGGGTTCGGCTATTTGCCTTATCGATCATCTTTCGTAATTCATCTAACATCGGACCCTTTACCATTATGAAAATCCTATTCCTCATCGCCCTTAGCTCTAGCCTCGCCTTCGGCCACGGCAGCCTCGAATACCCACGCTCCCGCGTCATGCGCGTCTGGGATGGCCTCAGTGTTTCGCCCCGCTCACCGTGGGTCGTACAGGCCGTCACGAAAGACGGCGAAAACTCCTATTACACCTGGAACCAACTCTCCCGGAACTTCCCCGCGGCAGCCAATGAAGGGCCGCTGACGTTCAATACCTATCTCGCGAACCTTCCCGACGGCCAGCTCGGCAGCGGCGGCAATTTGCCAGCTCTCGGCCAGCCGAATCTCCTCAGCTATTCCGGCATGGACGCCGTGAGTAACGATTGGGAATGGCCCACTACGACGGTCAGCCCCGGCACGATCACGCTTCGCTGGAATGCGACGGCGGTTCACAATCCCAGTTTCTTCAAAATTTGGATCACCAAGCAGACCTACAACCACCGCACCGCACTGACTTGGGCCGAGCTCGAATACCTTGGTCAGCCCGCCCACACACTCACGGGAAACATCTACACGATGAACGTCACCCTCCCCGTCCGCACCGGCCACCATGTTCTCTACGTCGCCTACCAACGGGTGGACCCGGTGGGCGAAGTGTTTTTCTCGACCTCGGATGTCGATTTCGGAGGCGGCAGCAGCGGCCCTCCCGTCCTATCCCTCTCACCGGCGGCCTTGGAGGTCGCTGAAAACGCCACCACCGCCAATATCTTGGCCACCTTGTCCGCTGCCGCGCCTGCGGGGGGAGTCACCGCCACCTACACCACCGCCAGCGGCACGGCGGGAGGGGGCGATTTCACCAGCACGACAGGAATGCTCACGTTTGCTGCCGGGGAAACTCAGAAGCAAATCAACGTACCCATCCTCGATGATACCTTGCAGGAAACGGACGAACTCTTCACCGTCAGCTTATCGAACCTCAACGGCGCGATCGCAGGTCAAGCCGCCGCCACCGTCACCATCAAGGACAACGACACGCCAGCACCTCCCCTCAATAGCGGTTATTCCTTTAACATTTACCAAAACTGGGGCACCGGCTGGCGCGCGAATCTCTCCGTGACCAATGGCAGCGCCGCCCCGTGGAATCCCTGGACGCTTGAATTCGACGCCCCGTGGACGATCGTCGGCGGCATCAGTAACGGCATTCTCGTCTCCCGCACGGGAAACCATTACACCATCTCGCCCGCCTCGTGGAATACAAACATCCCTGTCGGAAACGACTTGCAACTGGAGTTCGGCACCGACACCAGTGACACCAACGACACCACGCCGCCGACGAATCTCCGCATCAACGGCCAGTTAGTGGCGGGCATGGTTCCTGGAGTTTCCATAGCCCCTCTTTCTGTTTCCGAGGGCAGCAGTGCAGGCACAGCGGTTCTCACCGTTAGCTTGGAAAGCGCCCACACTGCGGCCATTTACGTCTCCTACGCCACCGCCAACGGCACGGCCCTCGCGGGCACGGACTACACCGCGGCGAGCGGCTCCCTCACCTTCACCCCTGGCCAAACGACGAAGACTATCAGCGTTCCGTTCTTGGGCGATACCGTGGACAATCCTGACAAAACCTTCACCGTCGCCCTCGCGGGAGTTCCCGGCCAGCCAGCACCGCGTTTCGTGAGCGGTCGGCAATCTGCCACTGTGACCCTTCTGGACGACGACAGCCCCGTCACGGGCAGCGAAAATTCGCTTGTTCTCGTGGGCGATGTCCTCCTCGAAGGAAACAGCGGCAGTAAGAACGCGGTGTTCACCTTCAAACTCGCCACCGCCGCCGCGGGCGTGGTGTCCGTTGACTACGCTAGCTCCAATCTCACGGCCACTGCCGGGACGGACTACACCGCCACCAGCGGCACGCTTACCTTCGCTGCCGGGGCCACCACCTCCACGGTGAATGTCCCCGTCTCGGGCGACGCCACGGACGAGACATTGGAAATGTTTCAGCTCAACCTCAGCAACCCCGTCGGCTGCAATCCCCTCAACAGCTCTGCGGTTTGCCAGATCGTGGACGACGAACTCGCTCCCAACGCCTACGGCACGCAACGCATCGTGGCTTACATTGACGGCACCAGCGGCACCTCGAATCTGCCCCCGGCGAACCGCGTCACCCACATAATGGTGGCCTTCGCCAGCATCGATGCCAACGGAGCCCTGATCTTTCCCATCGCCATCGACATCCCCGCCATCACCGCCCTCAAGACGCAGAATCCCGCCCTCAAAGTCCTCCTCTCCGTGGGCGGATGGGAATGGTCTCAGCCGTTCACCTCGGTGGCGAACAACGAGGCCAAACGCATCGCCTTTGCCAATTCCTGCAAACAAAAATGCCTCGATCTCAACCTCGACGGAATTGACATCGATTGGGAATGGCCGGGCGGCGGCAACACCGCGCCACTCGCCAACGACCGCAACAATTTCACCGCCCTCGTGCATGGCGTGCGCCTCGCTCTGGACAGCCTAACGCCATCCACCGGTAAAGCCTACGAACTCACCTGCTACGCTCCCGCCGATGCGACCTCCCTCGGTTTTTGGGACCTCGCGTTGCTGAAAAACGACTTCAACTTCTTCAACGTACAAGGCTACGATCTCCACGGTACATGGGAAAATAAAACCGGTCACCAATCCGGCCTGCACCGCAACCCACTCGGCCCGAATGACGGCCTCAATCAAGAGCAAGTGCTCGCCCTTTATGCCGCGGCCGGAGTTCCGAAAAACCAGCTCCTCGTAGGTGCACCCTTTTACGGCCAAGCGTGGACAGCGACGAACTTCGCCCAAAACGGACTCTTCCAAAACGCGAACCCCTTCGGCACCATGACCTACGCCACCATCGCCACCGGCCCTGCCAAGAACTACTTACGCACTTGGGATAACGCCGCCAAAGTCCCGTGGCTCTTCGATGCCCTCGGCACCAAGCGGGTCGTCAGCTACGATGATCCCCAAGCCATCTTCGAGAAAGCCACCTACAGCCGCACCAACGGTTACTCCGGCGTTTATTTTTGGCAACTCGACGGCGATAGCGTAGACCGCCAGCTCCTCATCACCCTCAGCGACACCTTCGCCGCCCCCGCCATCACGAACGCGGACACCGACAGCGACGAGATCCCCGACGCCTGGGAGCAGCAACACTTCGGCAATCTCACCACCACCACCGCCACCTCGGACTACGATGGCGACGGCGCGAGCGATTTCCTAGAATACCACTCCCGCACCGATCCGAAAAACCGCACCAGCCTCCTCCGCATCGGCCTCCATGACGCAGGCACCACGGAGCCGATGGTCGGCTTCGACTCCGTCTCCGGCGTGAACTACACCATCGAGCGATCCTTCGATCTCACCACCTGGACCGTCTTAGGCACCATCCCCGGCACCGGAGGCCACCTCCACTACCACGACGACTCGGTGGATGGCGCGGACCG
>VFJU01000239.1 GCA_009885905.1 Verrucomicrobiota bacterium | reverse complement strand
TTAGTGAATAATGCGGGTCTCGGCGACTACGGCGAGTTTGTCACCTCGGATTGGGAAAAATTGCGGGCGATGCTGCATGTCAACATCGAGGCACTGTCCTACCTAACCCACGCGTTGGTGCCCGAAATGATCCGCAGGGGTGGTGGTGCGGTCATCAACGTGAGTTCGCTCGCCAGCGTGATCCCAATCCCAGACTTCGCGGTCTATGCGGCGACGAAGGCCTACGTGACGAGTTTTTCGGAAGCCCTGCGGATCGAGTTGTGCTCGCATGGGATCGCTGTGCTTGCGGTGTGCCCAGGTCCGGTCCGCACGGAGTTTGGAAACGTCGCTCGGCGTGATGAGAACTCTCAAGGAATGCCAACTCACAAGTTATTTTACGTGCCTAAAAAGCAGGTGGTGACGGAATCGTTAGAAGCCTTAGACCGAAACTCACCTCGGGTCTATCCAGGAATCAAGACCGCCGTTGCGGCTCTGGTCTTGTGTGCTTTGCCAATGGTCGTTCTACGTTTTGCGATGGGTTTTCGTCCACGCAAAAACGGCTGATGCAGCGTCCTGTCGTTAGGCCCTGTCGCTAAGAGCGGTGTATTGCCGCAGCTTCTCGCCGGTGTATATCTGGCGTGGTCGTGAGATGCGGCTATCGGTGTCGTCCATGACTTCCTTGTAGTTCGCCACCCAGCCTGGCATGCGGCCGATGGCAAACATCACGGTGAACATGTCCATGGGTATGCCAATCGCTCGCATGATAATGCCGCTGTAAAAATCGACGTTCGGATAGAGTTTCCGAGAGACAAAATAATCATCGTGAAGGGCGATTTCCTCGAGTTTTTTGGCGATATCGAGCAGTGGATCTGACTTGTGAAGCTGTCCGAGGACTTTGTCGCACTGCTCTTTGATGATGACTGCACGTGGGTCGAAATTTTTATAAACTCGGTGACCGAAGCCCATCAAGCGACGATTGCCATCCTTGTTTTTTACCGCGTTAAGAAACTTGGTGCCATCGTCTCCCTCAAGGTGGATTTCCTCAAGCATTTCGAGAACCGCCTGGTTCGCCCCACCGTGGAGGGGACCCCAAAGTGCGCAAACTCCTGCCGAAGCCGAGGCGAAAACATTGGCCTGACTTGATGCAACCATCCGCACCGTGGAGGTCGAACAATTTTGCTCGTGGTCGGCGTGGAGTAGAAAAATTAAATCAAGTGCTCTAACAATTTCGGGGTTAGGCACGTATTCTTCTCCGGGTAGAGAGAACATCATGTGGAGGAAATTTTCTGTGTAATTCAGGTGACTGCGCGGGTAGCTCGGAGGCAAGCCATGGGCCTTGCGATACGAACTCGTGGCGATGGTCCGAACCTGCGAAATCAACCGAGCTGCGTGAAACGGAAATACCTCACGCGCTGGCTTGCCGTGCGTCACTGGACTCGGGTACGAGGATGATGCATGGATCATCGCCGAGAGGATCGACATCGGATGTGCCGAGGGTGGAAATGCGTCAAAGTGGAAGCGCATGTCGGCGTGCAGCATTTGGTTCTGCGAAAGGAGCTGAGAAAACTCATCTAACTGGTCTTTTGTCGGTAGCTCGCCATAAATCAGCAGGTAAGCGGTCTCAATAAACGTGCTTCTAACTGCTAGTTCTGCGATGTCATATCCACGATATTGAAGAATGCCTTTTTCACCGTCGATGAATGTGATGGCGCTCTTGCAAGCGCCCGTGTTGCCATAAGCAGGATCGAGAGTGATCGCACCCGTTTTGCTACGTAAGGTGCCGATGTCGATGCCTACTTCGCCTTCGGTTCCGACATAAGTTGGCAGTTTGAGCGTCTGACCATCGATGATTAATTCCACTGTTCCATTCATGCGGCGGGATGCTAATCAGCTTTGTTTCGAGAAGGCTAGCTCGCAATGTAGCGAATTTTTGTTAAGCAATCTATCTTTCGCGGAGACTGTGGCAACCTATCGAGCAGGTATTGTGCCTGCAAATGAAGTGGACGAATCACTCGCCAGCGTCCGGGTAGGACCCGAGAACCTTCACCAGTGAGCAGTGTTGTCCGAGTTCTGCAAGGGCGTCGGAGACTTTTGGGTCATCGCAGTGACCCGCCAAGTCGACGTAGAAAATGTACTCCCAGTCCTTTCGCTTGGATGGGCGAGATTCGATTTTCGACATGTTGATGTGGAATTGATCGAACGCTTGCAGCGCTTTCACCAGTGAACCAGGACGGTCGTGGATGGCGAAAAGCAGGGAAGTCCGGTCGTTGCCGGTGGGTGGGCACGGTTTTTCGCCGATGACGAGGAAGCGGGTGGTATTGGTCGCGCTGTCTTGGATGGACTCTTCGAGCAGGGTCAGGCCGTACATTTGCGCGGCGAGAGGCCCGCCGAGAGCGGCAGCGCCCTGTGGGGCTTGGTCGCGGGCGATCTGCGCGGCTTTGGTGGTGGATGAAACCTCCACGAGATCTGCTTGGGGAAAATTTCGTGAAATCCAACCGCGGCACTGACCAAAAACCTGCGGATGGGAATAGAGCGTCTTAATCTCAGAGCGCGGGATCGTCGCCATCAAGCCGTTTTCAATTCTCAACAAAATCTGTGCACAAATGTGCAGCGGTGAGTCGACAAATAAATCCAAGGTGTGGGAAACCGCTCCCTCCGTCGAGTTTTCGATCGGTACGACACCGTAACTCGCTGCACGCCTCGCCACTTGGTCGAAGACGTCTGAAAAATTTGGCTGCGCGGAATAATTCAGCGAGTGACCGAATTTTTTAATCGCTGCCTGATGCGTCCAAGTCCCCTCAGGGCCAAGGTAGGCGATCGTTAAGTCGTCTTCTAACGAGAGCGCCGCTGACATGATTTCCCGGTATATCGCTCTGATAGATTTTTCTGGGAGACGTCCCTGATTTATCTCTATCAGTTTTCTCAACAATGCTTCTTCTCGCTCAGGGGCGTAGATTTGCAGGCCATCACGTTTTTTAATCAAACCCACTTCGTGAACCAACTCGGCGCGGCGGGAGAGTAGGTCGAGCAAGTCGTGATCGATGGTGTCGATCTGGTTGCGGATGTTATCGAGATTCACAGGCGGAATTAATTCAGTTAGATTTCTTCAACTGGGTTTTAGACTTGCTGGAGGGCTTCATCCGCTTCATCTGCCGCCGCTGCTGCGGGAGTGCCCAGAGCAAGTTGCGGTTCTGGATCGTTGGCGGGAGATACCTCTACGGGAGCTTCTGGTAACTTCACCTTGCGGAGTTCGGATGCGTTAGGCAGGTCATCGATCGAGCGAATGCCGAAGTGTTCGAAAAACAAGTCGGTCGTTTCGTAGAGCAATGGTCGACCCGGAAGCTCCGCCCTACCCCCGATGCGGATCAAGTCGCGGTCGAGGAGTTTTTGCACCATGCCGTCACAGGCCACGCCGCGCACCGCTTCGATGGCGGACTTGGTGATGGGCTGGCGGTAGGCGATGATCGCAAGCGTCTCCATCGCGGGTCCGCTCATGCGTTCTGGTTTGCGACCGGGAAACAACTGGCGCACGAACTCGCCAAATTCCATGCGTGTGAAGACTTTCCAGCCTTTTGGACGTTCGATGATGGTGAAAGCGCGATGGCTTTGGTGGTATGATGCATTCAGCTCAGCGAGGGCATCGGTGACATTTTCTGCGGAGGTCGCGGCAAGAGCGAGCAGCCAGTCCGGTAGGGGTTGCGGCTCCTTTCCTTCTTCGGATTCGCGGACGCGGACATCCTCAGCTTCAGCGACTCGGGCGCGAACGAGCCGAGCGATCTCATCCGATGGAAGAGGATTTTGAGAGGCGATTAGAAGTGCTTCGACAATGGCGTTGAGCTGCATGGCGGACCGCCACCATAGGGAACGAATTGGGCATTTCAAGCCCTCTGCCAAAAACCTCACGAATGAGTTATTTTTCAAACCGGAAATTTTCCGCTTGATGGATAGAGGTTCGCGAGCTAACCCACCGCACCTATTTCAATCCTGCGATTTTTTGCAAGATTGTTGGGGTAAAATCCTTTTTCCATCTGAATTACGATCTCTGCACCATGGCCTTGAAAAAAATTATCGCGAAAACCACCCTCAAAAAGGGTAAATTAAAACCCGCTGCAAAGTCTAAAAAACCCGCTGCGATTGCAAAAAAACCGTTAAAAAAGGTCGCAGCATCTGCCAAGAAGCCGCTCGCCAAGGTTAAAAAAGCTGCCCCAGCGAGTAAGCCACCTGTTAAAAAGCCAGGAGCCGCGAAGAAGCCCATCGTGAAAGCAAAGAAGTCGACACCGGCCAAGAAGCCGACCTCCAAGGCCGCAACATCTGCCAAGAAGCCGCTCGCCAAGGTTAAAAAAGCTGCCCCAGCGAGTAAGCCACCTGTTAAAAAGCCAGGAGCCGC
>VFJU01000480.1 GCA_009885905.1 Verrucomicrobiota bacterium | reverse complement strand
GGAGAAAGGAACAACGGTGCGGTTGACCAAGCGATGATGGACGAGAGGCCGCCCTTCAGTAACTTGCGGCGCGATTGGGAATGGTGGTGGATTTTCATGAGACGTGTCTATGGGTCGGATGCTTGCAAAAATTTTTTCTAGTCCAAAGGTCTAAAACGAAGATTTTTAATGATTTCTTTCGCAAATCGATCTTGGGATGGACGAAAAGGTTGGAATGCATAAACACTGATCGCCTCCCGAGCTCAAGTCCGCCGGCTGGCGGTCCAACTCACTTGGCTGTTTCGAGTGCTTCTCGGCACCACGCGAGGGCCATAAGCGTGTAGCCGGTGCCGTAGGGTTGATGATAATCGTAGAGTGGGTAGTCCCACCATGAGCCATCTTTTTCCTGACGATCTAACAATATTTCTGCAAGTCTTTTGGCGTAAGCCGCGTGCTTATCTTTGGGGAGAAGTCTCACGGACTCGGTGAAATAATAAATGCCGTAGTAGTAGAAATACCCAGCGATGTGGAATGCACCTTCATGGGGTATCGGGCGTTTGCGGACGTTGCTGAGGAATCCTTCACGGGTGAGGAAGCGGTCGGACCAAGTGGTTAGAACTTCATCGGTGACTGCTTTTTCGCCGAAGACTCGCAGCGCGGCGTTGCAAGCTTGAGAGCGGGCGAGTGAGCCTGCTGGGCGGTTAATATCGGTGCGTGGGCGCATCCGGTGATTGAAAGAGTAAGCGTATGAGAAGTCGGGGGTGCGTTGGGCGTTGAGGCTGACGAGGGAATGTTGGATGAGTTTTTCGCTAAGGTTCACACCCATGATGGTGCGAGCTTGATCCATGGCGAGGAGCATGGTGGCGGTGGTGAACGAGGTGGGGATGCCAGAGGGTTTTTGAGTGGTTAGATTATCGAAAACATCCAAGTAGCCCCATCCGCCGTTGATATCTTCGAAGCGGTTCGCGAGATCGACTTGTTCTTGAGCGAGGCGAGACCACTCGGCTTTTTTCTCAGCAACGGTTTCACGTTGATAGAGTCGAGAAATCGCACGCAAGCCATAGGCGTGACCCCAGACGTTGTAGGTGGTGGTAGGGTCTGCGCGGCGGAGCTTCGGTAGTTCACGTGCGGACCACGCGGCGGCTTTTTCGATCGCCGCGTTCGCCGTGGGGCGTGGGTCTGCGGCATCGAGCAGACCTGCTAGGGCGAGGCCGGAAGCACCCGCGCGGTAGGCGTGATGTGCGCCGGGCAGGGGGGCGTAGATGTTGATGTTCTTGGTCCGAGTGGCGGAACCCCACGAACCGTCTGGATTTTGGTGACCGATGAGAAAATCCACACCGCGCGCGATCGATGCGGTGATCGATGCGGGGGTCACTTCTGGAGCGACCGAGATGGGTTCCGCATTTGCGAAAATGCAATTTGAGAGAAGGAATAAAACGCTGAAAATCCGCGATCGTGAAGTGTGAGTGGGCATGAAGATTTCCGTATGTTAGAAGCTGCTCGGACTTGCGCCCGCCGCAGATCAATCAAGCCTTGTCTGCAGGCACGACGATCACCTGACCGACCTCGAGGCCTGCAAGAATTTCTGTGACTCCATTAGAGGCCCAGCCTATTTTAAGGGTGCGGCGTTCGGTTTTACCGTCGGCGAGCTTGACCTCGATGCTCCATTTACCGTCGTTGAATTGGATAGCCTTGGTTGGCACGACGATGGCGGCCGCCTGTCGGTAGGAAACAAGGTGAACTTTCGCGGTGGCACCGGTGGTGGGATTGAGATCCTTGGGCCAAGTGGCTGATAGATCGGCTCGGTAAGTACCATTGGTGCCTTGGTGGGATGCGAGCTTGGATAACTTGACTGGGATTTCAAGGTCCTCGCGACCGGTGAGCGTCGCGGTGCCGGCGAGATCTGTCTTGAGGGAGCGTGCGGTGGCCTCGTCTAGAAACGCTACGAGTCCCAGCTTCACGCTACCGGGGACGAAGGTGGCAAACCCTGCGTGAGCGGGTGGGTGGCCGTGGGAAACAAGAGACTTGATCACGTCGCCAGTGGTCCAGCGACCGTTCTCGATGGGACCATGATAGAAAACCCCATCCGAGGTGGCTTTGAATTCGAAGTTCGTGCGATCCGAGACTAAGTCTGCTAGATTTTGTTTCGTCCGCTGATTTTTTGTTTTCAGTGTTTCGACGTTCAGCTTGCTGAGTTCGATGGAGCGCGGGATTTCCGCTTCGGCTTTTTTCAGGGCGATGATCGTATCGCGCTCGCTGTCGGCGAGCGTTTTAGCCTCGCGTGGCAGGGTGATTTCGAGAGTGCGAGTGTGGTCGAGTGCCTCCATGCGTAAGGCGAATTCGGCGGCGGCTACGGCATCTTGCTGGCGGATGAGGATGATTTCCTCAGTGTTCTCGGTGATGTCGTCCGCCTCATACATCTTAGAAAGTTGTTTGAGCTCTTCGCGTTGGTTCGAAAGAATCTGTTCGCTGCGTTTGAGGGCTTGAGCCGCGACGCCCTCGCGTGCCTTGCGCCGGACTTGGGTGAAGTAGGTGTTTTCCTCCTTGGCGATCTCCGCGGCGCGGCGAGATAAGTTTAACTTGTTAGGTGCGGTATCTTGTAAAATTTGGCTTTCCAATTCCGCTTGCGCCAGCGTGAGCACGCCTGTTGCAAGTTCACTGCGGACGTCTTCGATTTTCTGATCGATGGCCTCCGCGTCGAAGCGAACTAACACATCGCCCTTGGTGACCTTTGACCCGTGTTCCGCGATTTGGACGATTGAAAAATCCTTCCAAATTTTGGGATCGATTTTCAAGACCCAACAATCTCCGCTCGGAAGAACGGCGGCAGGAAATGACCGCTCAAGCAAAAAGGGCTTGAGCTCGACAGTAACCTCACCGGCGTGGGAAGCGGCAGCAATCAAAGCAGGAATGATGTGAAATGGGGTAATACGTGACATAGGTGCATGGCCACCAAACATGCCGTGAGAAAAAAATCAATCCGCAGCTTTGCCCTTGCGCGCGAGCCAGATGGGTAAAAAGCGCGGGCGTTTGGCGTTTGGGGAGGATGGCACGGTGAATTCAGCCACCTCGAAGCCCGAGCCCTGGAGTCTTCGGGTGAGATTGGCGACGTGGCGTGAGCCCGCGATGGCGAGCAAGCCGCCGGGTTGGAGCGCCTCGTAGGCCGCGGATACCCAGCGGCGCTCATCGATCCACGTGCGGTTGCGCGGACCGGTGGGGGAGGCGTCGAGGTGAACGAGCATGGCGTGCAGCAATCCAGCGTGGCGAATGAGCGCCTGTGGGCTGCAATCGTTTTCTAGCGTGACGCGCGGTTCGGTGAGTAAGGGGCTGTCTGGGATGTGGTTGCGGTGCCAATCAACGACCGCCGCGAGGGGTTCCGCCACGATGAAGTTCGCGCGTTTTTGCGGCAATTCTTTGGCCACTGCCGCGATGGCGTGTCCGAGGCCGAGGCCTGAAAACCAGATTTGCGGTTGGCGTGCGGGGCGGAAAGGAGCACAAGCGAGGCGGGCGAGTTCCTCCTCAGCGGCGCGGGTTGCGGGACCACAGATCTGCTGACCATGCACGAGCAGCGATTTCCGACCGTCATGCTCCTGAAGCGACAAAATATTGCCGTCTGGAAGTTGAGTTTCTGCTAGGGTGATTCTTGGTTTCATGGCGCTTGAAGCTTGCGTAGGCGGGCACGACTTAGTAGATCAGGAGGATTATGTCCACAGAACCTGTAAATTCTCCGCCAGCGGGAGCTGAAAAAAAACTGATTGCTGGCTTACTTGGGATCTTTCTCGGCTGGACTGGGGTCCACAAATTTGTCCTCGGCTACACCAAAGAAGGCATCATTCAGCTTATTCTCGGATTTGTGACTTGCGGGCTTTTCGGTATCATCGGGCTCATCGAGGGGATTATTTACTTATCGAAAAGCGACGCGGAGTTTGTCGACACTTATATCACCCACAAAAAAGGTTGGTTTTAAATCGTCGATCTGATCAGCCCGAAAATGAAAAAACCTCGACCACTTGGTCGAGGTTTTATTGGTTTTTTGTTAGGGATGATAAGCTTAAAAAATAAGGGTGCCGAAGCGCCCCCATCCTTACAGGCTAGCTTTAAGTGCTGCTGAAGGCTTGAAGCCAACCGAGGTGGAAGCTGCGATTTGCATCGCTTCTCCTGTCTTCGGATTACGACCTTGGCGAGCTGCACGCTTTTTAAGTTCGAAAGTTCCGAATCCGATAATTTGTACTTTAGACTGCTTCTTCACGCCAGCGGCGATGGAGGAGAGGACTGCTTCGAGGGCTTCGTCGGCGGAACGCTTGGTGGCGTCTTTTCCGAGTGCGGCTTGGACTGCTTCGATCAATTCAGATTTGTTCATGGCAGAAGAGGTTTTGAGAATGACGGGTGTCCTTGGCAAGAGAAAATCTGTTTTAAATAAAGGGTTTTTAGAAATTGTAGGCTTGACGAGATGGGTGGTTCTGGTGTTGCACCCCCTCGACGTGTCTAAATCGGATCACGAGGAAATCATGATTTGATAGATTTACTTGCTCGTTCTAATGTGCGTCATTCATTGCCACGTGTGTCAATTTTGCCACATTGCTTTGCTCCTCAAAAGATCCTCCCGACCCGGTCCTCACTGGGCGGTGGGTGAATGGTCTGCGAGGCTGATTTTCCATCGTTTTTTACGAGCTTGTGAAATTTTTCACAAATAGGGCTTGCGAAGGTCGTCGGCGATTCATTAAAGACCCCGCGCCCACTATTGGTGGTATTCTTAAATGCGCTATACCTTCGCCACTTTTATTTTTTGGATATTGAGTCCACTCACCGTCCTTGCTGCCGCGGAGTCAGGACATCATGCATTGCCGCTCGATGCTCAGCGTCTTCATGAAATCTTCCCGATAACCAACTCGATGATCATGGTCTGGGTCGCGGTGGGTTTGATTGTTTTATTTTGCCGAGCGGCAACACGCAAAATGGCTTTGGTCCCCGCAGGCTTTCAAAACTTTGCAGAGTGGGTGATTGAGTCGCTCTACGATTTCCTAGAGGGGTTGATGGGTGCACATTTGACGAAGCGCACGTTTTGGTTTTTTGGTTCGGTTTTTTTCTTCATCCTAGTCAGCAATTACCTAGGTCTCATTCCCGGCGTGGGCACGGTAGGATGGGACACGCTTGATGCACACGGTCACAAAGGATTTTTACCATGGTTGCGTGGTGCGAATGCAGACATAAATATGACCGCGGCCATGTCGTTCAGCTTCGCGATTCTTTGGCTGTACTGGGCGCTCACCGAGAACAATCTTCGGGGGTTTTTGGCACATATTTTTGCCCCAAAAGGAAATTTTGAAGGGGTTATGTTGATGCTGATGATCCCAGTATTCCTATTTGTAGGGGTGCTAGAGGTGATTTCGATTGCGATTCGTCCTGTTGCGCTGACCTTCCGTCTTTACGGCAATATCTACGGCGGCGAGCAAACGCTGGAATCCCTGATGAATTTAATTCCCACCTCCCTTCAGAAATTTCTCTCTTGGTTGCCTGCGTTGCCATTCTACTTCATGGAATTGTTAGTAGGCTTCGTTCAAGCTTTGGTTTTCACACTTCTTTGCGCAATTTTCCTCAAATTGATCTGCGATCATGGCGAAGAAGAGCACCATTAAAAATTTCAGCTGCCTGACCATTTCAAGAAAGTGGGGGTTGCGGAAAACACCAACATCATAACAAACAAAAAACAGACTATGTTCACGAAAGCATTTGCAGTAGCTCTCGCCGCCCTCGGTGGTGGAATCGGTATCGGAATTCTTGGCTCAAAAGCGGCTGAGGCGACGGGTCGTAATCCTGGTGCCGCGACACCCATTCTGGTGGTCTCGATCATCTTAGCAGCGTTGATCGAGGGTATTTTCATTCTCTCCGCCTTCGCCGTTCCATTCTAATTCGCATGGTCGCTCGCACCCACTTTCGTGGTGCGGGTGACCATTTTTCTCACGAACTTTCAATGCTATGACCACATTTCTTGCTGTCGCCGCCGAAAATCCCGGCGTCTTGGAAACCATTTCGAAAACGTTCGGGCTGAATTGGCCGTTCTTCATCGCACAGGTGGTAAACTTTATTGTGGTGATCATCATCTTGAAAAAATTTGCGTTTGGTCCAGTGCAGGCCATTCTCATTGAGCGCAAAACCCGCATCGCTGCGGGTGAAGCGAAGCTCAAGCAAATCGAAAAACAACTCGCAGACTCGGAAGCGAACACCGCCGCTGCGATCGCCAAGGCGAACGAAGAGGCGGTCCGCTTGGTTAATGAGGCTAGACACGGTGCCGCTGTGTTCACCGAGCAGAAATCGCAAGAAGCGATCGCACAAGCACAACAGATTCTAACGAAAGCCGAGGCTGCTGCGAAAGCAGACCGTGAGCGCCTCCACACCGAGCTGAAGCGCGAGTTCGGTCGCCTTGTGGCGCAGACGACTTCGCAAGTCACCGGCAAGATTCTCACAGCGGATGACCAAGTGCGCATCAACGAAGACGCACTCGCCAAGGTCGAAGCTTGATCCACGGATTCCTTTCATTCCTCACTATGAAAATTTCTAAAACCGCTGCTGCCTCGGCTCGTCGCTTGTTTGGTCTTTGCCAAACGAATGGTCGCTTCGATGAGAGCAAGCTGCGCACGGTGATCGCTCGTCTCATCGAGAGCACGCCGCGCGACTACAAGGCGATCCTCGCTGCGGTTCAACGCCTCACGCGCCTTGAAATCGAGCGGCGCGAGGTGACCGTGGAAAGCGCCGTGGCGCTTGACGACGGCACCCGCCAGCGCGTGGTCGCCGGTCTTGCCAATCAATACGGTCCCAACTTGGTCTTTCAATTTCAAACCACTCCGGAATTACTCGGAGGCCTCCGTATCCGCGTGGGCAACGATGTTTTTGACGGCTCCGTCCAGAGTCGCCTTGCACGCCTATCTAACGCTTTCTGATTTCTTCTAATTGCTCAAAACCGAACACTGATCCCTAGCAACCTTTTCTTATGAGTAGCATCCTCCAGGAACTTGAACAACAGATCGCCGGTATCACCGCGTCGGTCGAAAAAACTAACGTCGGCACCGTCCGACAAGTCGGTGACGGTGTCGCCAAGGTGGAAGGCCTGTCTGACGTCATGCTCAACGAGATGATCGAGTTCGGTGGTGGCGTCACCGGCATGGCCCTCAATCTTGAAGAAAGCGAAGTCGGCGTCGTGCTGCTCGGAAATTATTCTGCAGTCAAAGAAGGCGACCAATGCCGCACCACCGGCAAACTGCTTTCGGTGCCTGTCGGTGAAGCGGTTCTCGGCCGCGTGGTCAACGCGCTTGGCGCACCGATCGACGGCAAGGGCGACATCGCCGCGGCCGCTTTCTATCCGATGGAGAAAATCGCACCGGGCATCATCAAGCGCAAATCCGTTTCCGTCCCCGTGCAAACCGGCATCATGTCCATCGATGCGATGATCCCCGTCGGCCGTGGTCAACGCGAGCTAATCATTGGCGACCGTGCCACGGGCAAGACCACCATCGCCGTGGACACCATCATTTCCCAAGCCCAACAAAATAAGGCTGCGGAAAACGGCAAGCTGCAAAACCACAAGCCGATGTATTGCATCTACGTCGCCATCGGCCAGAAGCTCTCTAACGTCGCTCGGATCCAGAAGATCCTTGAAGACGCCGGTGCAATGGAATACACCACCATCGTCTCCGCTTCCGCTTCGGACGCTGCGGCGATGCAGTACCTCGCTCCTTACGCAGGTTGCTCGATCGCCGAGTATTTGATGGATCAGGGCAAGGACTGCTTGATCGTATTTGACGACCTTTCCAAGCACGCGGTC
This sequence comes from Verrucomicrobiota bacterium, assembly GCA_009885905.1. Classification (GTDB taxonomy): domain Bacteria; phylum Verrucomicrobiota; class Verrucomicrobiia; order Verrucomicrobiales; family Akkermansiaceae; genus Luteolibacter. The sequence continues at coordinate 4,249 of VFJU01000480.1, read as the reverse complement.
GCCTATCGCCAAGTGTCGCTGATCCTTCGCCGCCCATCCGGTCGGGAAGCATATCCAGGTGACGTTTTCTACCTTCACTCCCGGTTGCTCGAGCGTTCGGCGCGTCTATCAGAAGCTGCGGGGGGTGGCTCGCTCACCGCATTGCCAATCATCGAGACGCAAGCAGGCGACGTGTCCGCCTATATTCCAACCAACGTGATTTCTATCACCGACGGTCAAATCTATCTTGAAACCGATCTTTTCTATCAAGGCATCCGCCCTGCGATTTCGGTGGGTCTTTCGGTGTCCCGCGTGGGCTCCGCTTGTCAGACCAAGACGATCAAGTCCGTGGCCGGCACCACCAAGCTCGACCTCGCGCAGTATCGCGAGCTTCAAGCCTTCGCGCAGTTCGGTTCGGACCTCGACGCATCTACCAAAAAGAAACTCGACCGAGGCGCTCGCATCGTTGAGCTCTTCAAACAAAATCAATACAGCCCACTCGCCATGGAGATGGAATCGATTTATCTCTTCGCGATGCAAAATGGCTACTTTGACGATGTCGCCGTGCCGGATGTGAAGCGCTTCCAAGCAGCCCTCGGTGATTTCTTCAACACCCGCAAGGGCGACCTCCTCGACAAGATCCGTAATGAAAAGCCGGATCTCAAAAAAGATAAGGCGATGGTCGAGGCTGTTAGCCAAGGTATCGAGGATTTCAAGAAGTCTTGGAAATAACCCATTCGTTTCTGATTTTAAATCCCAGTCTCTAGCACTTTTTAAATATGGCTAACCTCCGCGACATCCGCCGACGCATTAAGTCGGTCAAAAACACCGCGCAGATCACTCGCGCGATGCAGCTTGTCGCTGCTGCGAAGATGAAGAAAGCGCAGGATCAGGCGATGGCCGGGCGCGACTATTCCAAACAGCTCAATGGTGTGCTTCAGGACATCAGCGAGGGCTTCAGTGATGCAAGCCACGCACTACTCGAAAAGCGCACCGGTGACCGTGAACTCGTTCTAATTATTTCCACCGACAAGGGGCTTTGTGGCGCGGTCAACACCAACCTCGCTCGCGTGGTTCGCGGCCAAACTTCAGCATCCGCGGATTACGTCACGGTCGGTCGTAAACTACGCGTCATGATGGAAAAGCTCGGTCGCAATGTGATCGCAGATTTTTCGGTGAAGGACCCCGTCCCATTCGGTGACGCTCGTGCCATCGCGACTCTGCTTTCTAAGGAGTTTCTCGCCAACAACTACGATAAGGTCACCGTCGCCTACACGCGCTTCGTCAACACGATGAGCCAACAACCGGAAGTGGTGCAACTTCTTCCCGTCGTGCCGCCGACAACCCACGGCGATGCCACCCACACGAATGATTTCTTGTTCGAGCCGTCACCTAACGATGTTTTGAGCGCGATTCTTCCGCTCTATATTAACTTCCTAGTCTTCCAAGCCCTCGTCGAAGCCCGTGCCTCGGAGCACTCGGCTCGTATGGTCGCCATGAAGTCTGCGACGGACAATGCGAAGAAATTCATCAAAGAGCTCACGCTCGATTATAACAAACTACGGCAGGGTGCTATCACATCCGAGCTTCTCGAAATCACCACGGCCATGAAGGCGATGGAATGACCTTTAATCTAACTTTTAACTTCTAACATTTTTTTCTCATGAGCAACACCGGAACCATCGTCCAGATCATCGGCGCCGTCATCGACGCGGATTTCTCCAAGGCAACCACGCTGCCTAAAATTTATAACGCCCTTGAAATCCAATACGTCCTCAACGGCGTGGATACCAAGCTCGTACTTGAAGTCCAGCAGCACCTCGGTGATGGCTGGGTGCGTGCGGTGGCGATGTCCACCACGGACGGTTTGAAGCGCGGAATGGAGCTCACCGACCTCGGGCAGCCGATTTCCGTGCCTGTCGGAAAACAAGTGCTCGGACGAATTTTTAATGTCACGGGTGACCTCGTGGATGAAAACGTGCCGATCGCGGACGCGTCGTTCCGCTCGCCGATCCACCGCCCAGCTCCGACACTAACCGAGCAATCGGCCAATACGGAAGTGCTTCCAACAGGAATTAAAGTCATCGACCTCATCTGCCCGCTGCTCAAGGGCGGTAAGGGTGGCATGTTTGGTGGTGCGGGTGTCGGCAAGACGGTCGTTATCATGGAACTCATTAACAACATTGCAAAAGCACACGGTGGTTTCTCCGTCTTTGCCGGTGTGGGTGAGCGGACCCGTGAAGGAAATGACCTTTACTGGGAAATGATCGAGTCCGGGGTTATTGCCACGGAGAAGGATGAAAAAGGTCATCCGAAGATTGATGACAAGGGCAATCCAGTTCTAACAGAGGGTTCGAAAGTCGCTCTTTGCTATGGTCAAATGAACGAGCCTCCAGGTGCTCGTCTTCGCGTCGCACTCTCCGCCCTCACCATGGCCGAGCACTTCCGCGACGAAGATAACCAAGACGTGCTACTCTTCGTTGATAACATTTTCCGTTTCTCCCAAGCCGGTTCCGAAGTTTCCGCGCTGTTAGGTCGGACGCCTTCCGCCGTGGGTTACCAACCGACTCTGTCTGAGGAAATGGCCGGCCTCCAAGAGCGGATCACATCGACGAACAAAGGCTCCATCACTTCGATCCAAGCCGTTTACGTTCCCGCGGACGACTTGACCGACCCAGCTCCTGCTAACACTTTCGCTCACCTTGACGCCACCGTGGTTCTTGAGCGTTCGCTCGCTGAGCAAGCGCTATTCCCCGCGGTCGATCCCTTGGCCTCCACTTCTAAGGCGCTCGCTCCAGAAATCATCGGTGAGGAACACTATCGCGTCGCTCGCGGCGTTCAACAGGTGCTTCAACGCTACAAAGACCTTCAGGACATCATCGCCATTCTCGGAATGGACGAGCTTTCCGACGAGGACAAGAAAAGCGTTTTCCGCGCCCGGAAGATTCAACGTTTCCTCACCCAGCCATTCCACGTGGCCGAAGTTTTCACCAACGTCCCAGGTGTCCTTGTATCCATCGAGGACACCGTCAAGGGATTTGCGCAAATCCTCGACGGAACGCTCGATGATGTGCCGGAAGGCAACTTCTACATGAAGGGCGGAATCGATTCCGTGCCTCGCGACTAAGTCCAATCCGCATCATTTCAGCGTTTTAGCATTTACCTCTACCATGCCTCTCGTACTCGACATCGTCACACCTGAAAAAAAGATTTTTTCAGGTGCTGTGGATAATATCTATCTGCCAGGAGTTGATGGAGAAATGGGAATTCTGCCGAGTCACGCCGGTCTGGTTACCGCGCTGAAGCCGGGTGAATTACGCTACCTGCATGAAGGTAAAGTCGAAATGCTTGCCATCGGTTCAGGCTTCGCTGAAGTTACTGGCACCAAGGTGATCGTCCTAACAGACAGCGCGCTTGGAGAAGCTGAGATCGATGAAGAACACGTCGAGGCAGCCATCCAGCGGGCGAATGTGAAATTGGCGTCTATCGACCACAATCTCGACGCGGAGGAGGTAGCCTATCTCCAAGGCATCATTGCTAGGTCAACGGCGGCGTTGCTGTTCAAGCGTAAGCACTGAGTTTGAGCTTACTGCGGTTTTTGCCTTTAAAGTGCTCCTTAGAAACCCGAATCAGAGATTTCCAATTCTCTTTCGATTCGATGTTGCATCAAGAGAGGTGTTGAAAAACGATAGGTCCAATCCCAGTTGATCCAACATGACCTCACCCAAAGTATTTATCGCCGTGGATTTAGGCGCAGGCAGCGGTCGCGTGATCGCCGCGAAGACGGATTTCAACAAACTCGAGCTTGAGGAGGTTCATCGTTTCGAAAATCCAGGCACTGAGCTGCCGGGTGGTTCATTTTGGAATATCATCGGACTTTACCGCGAAATCCTCTTGGGCCTGCGCAGCGCGGTGGAACGATATGGCGAAAATATCGTCTCGATCGGCATCGACACATGGGGATGTGATTTTGGCTTGCTCGATCTGAATGGAGAGTTGTTAGGAATGCCGCACCAATACCGTGACACTCGCTTTGAGGGAATGGCGGAGGCGATGCACACGACTTTGCCTGAGATGGAAATCTACGCGCAAACCGGACTCAAAACAAATTTCTATAATAGCTCGCTTCATTTGTTGGCAGAGGCTCACAAAAAAAGTCCTGCGTTGTTAAATGCAGATTGTTTGCTCTTTGTTCCAGATCTGTTAGCCTATTGGTTGACTGGTAGAAAAGCTGTCGAGCGTACCGTTGCATCGACATCTCAGTTGTTAG
>VFJU01000428.1 GCA_009885905.1 Verrucomicrobiota bacterium | reverse complement strand
TTGTTTTTTCACTAATGACCCGGATGCTGATATAAGACTGAGAATCGCCAACAATATTCCAGTTCGAGAATTCGACTCTAGATCTGATTCACCATGGGAGAAAATCGTTAACTCACTTTGTGTCGATCCAGATCACAGAATTCGCAAATGTGTTGCCGGTTCGATTCAACTCAGCGTTTTTGCCCATCAGACACTGGCAAAGGATTCATCAATAGATGTCCGTGAAACTCTTGCTTCTTGTGGAAATGGCCCATGCCTTACTGAAAGTGATTGGCTTTCTCTCATTTCCAATGAACCAACACTCTCTTTACAAATTGCATCAAACAAGGCCTGCCCGGAATCTCTACGCCTCGATCTAACGACTCATACTGAGGCGAAAGTTCGCACCAAAGCATGGGAAGGATTCAATTTCATCACATCTATACTCTCAGTTAAACTTGCTGAAAAGATTGAGTGCCTGCTCGGAGAGCCCATGTTCGAAGAAGAAAGAAAAGTCGTAGCACAAAATAGATGCTTATCCTCACCTATCGCCGAGCGATTGATCCATTGCTCATTTCAAGTCACCCGCATCCTTGCTGCAAATAAATCCCTTTTGATTGGGCAGCAGTCTCAGCTTTTAAAAAGTGAAGACATTGAAACCGCTGTGATCGCGATGCGTAACAACAAAACATCCGAGCTACTCCGGGAAGGATTTCACCACACACATCCACGGGTTCGTGCCGAGGTTGCTGGTCAAGTCGACCCATTAGCAACATCGCTGCGCCTAAAACTGGCGGTAGACCCAAGCCCAATCGTCCGACTTGCCGTTCTCAAATACATCACACATCGCGTCGCCCATTATGACGGCTGCAACATATGTCAAACCCTAGTCATTTTATCGCGTGACCCTCTTGCAAAAATACGAGCAGACGTAATCCGTGATCGGCGACTGCCCGATGTAGAACTTACCAGACTGGGCAGAGATCCATCCGTGCGAGTTCGGATAGAAGTACTAAGGCGTAAGAGCCGTAATCCTGAGAGTGATTACGGATTGTTGGATCACAAGTCAGGGCGAGTCAGGCTCATCGCAGCAAAACTGATCATGGATCGCTACCGAGGTGACACGGGCTTGTATCTGGGAAAACTCAACCGCTTCGATGTCAAAATCGCTGCCGACTTATCCGCAGCGGTGCGTATGGTGGCCGCCATGTCAAAGATCACCAACATCAAATCACTTGCCCACTTGATTCGTGATACAGATCCGGAAGTGCAGCATTCAATAACCCAACGCTGGATGCCACGCACTCGGACAGACATGGATACATGGCTAGGCAAGCCAATTTCCCGTGCGCTGGCAACCCTTGAAGCGAGTTCAAATCCGTACTGCCGTGCCATCACCACCGGATTAAGAATCGCAGGAAAAAGTCGTCAGAAGCGCTTGTCAAGAGATCGATGCTGGTATGTTCGCGCCATGTTAGCGAAGAACGGCGTATGCCTAGCCGATGAAATTCTGCAATGCCTGTCGGCGGACTCACACCCTCTCGTGAAGAAATATGCTCATGATCGCCTTGCATTAAAAAACAATTCTAACAAAAAGTAGAAGCATGACACCAACCAAGTTAGAATCATCGCTCATTCAGATTGTTGCCCACGGACTAAAACGATCTGTGATGATTTGGGGACCACCAGGAGTCGGCAAGTCCAGTATTGTCGCCCAAGTCGCCGAGATCCACGGACTTGAATTGATTGATCTTCGATTGAGCCAACTAGCACCCACAGATTTGCGCGGACTTCCAGTGGCGAGCGGAGAGTTTTCGCGTTGGCTGCCACCAGAATTCCTACCCACTCGAGGAAAGGGAATTCTCTTTTTGGACGAACTCAACATGGCACCACCCGCCATTCAAGGTATTGCACAACAGCTTATCCTCAACCGTAAGGTCGGAAATTACGAAGTTCCTGACGATTGGTTCGTCTGGGCTGCTGGTAATCGTAAGGAAGATCGTGCCGCGGTCTTCGACATGCCTGCCCCTCTCGCGAATCGATTTCTTCACTTCCACGTCGCACCAAACTTTGAATGTTTCCGCGCGTGGGCGGGCAATCGAGGGATTCACGAGCAAGTACTCGCCTTTCTCGCCTTTCGGCCGCTACTCCTGCACAAACCCGATCTAAAAAATCCGGCTTGGCCATCGTCGCGGTCCTGGGAACTCGCTTCTGAATTACACGAAATCGGTATGCCGGTGGATTCCGCAGTGGGCGATGGCACGGCATCGGAGTTTGAGGCATTTTGCAAACTTTATGCCGATTTGCCTGACCTCGAAAAAATTCTAACGGAAAAAGGTGATACCATTGAATTCCCTAAAGAGCCATCACGACGCTACGCGATCACCATCGGACTGAGTACGCGTGCTACAACCGCAGACGCGATCCGACACAGCTTCTGTTGGCTGATGGAAAAGGCTACGCCAGAGTGGTGCCAACTATTTATTCACTGTATCCATGATCAAGCACTGAGACGCAACCAGATCGGCCTACTCGCCTCGCTACTTGCAAGCGATTCTAGAATGAGTCGGTTTCTCAAAAACCTAACTTGATTATTCATTTTGATTTCTTCAGAAGACAAGTTATCGCTCTGCGTTCTACGATTGAGAAAACATACGCCGTTCTTCGGCGCTTTGGCGTTATTTTTGAAATACCGCCTCGATAGTAGCATCACCACCGCGCATACCGATGGACGAGAAGTTTGCTTCAGTCCCGAGTTTATCGAATCGCTATCAGAAAAACAGTTAGACTCGGTAATGGTTCATGAATTACTACATGCCGCACTTTTACACATTCAACGCTGCGGAAGTCGCGACCCTCATATTTGGAATATTGCTGCAGACATCGTGGTCAACGGCATGATTCGCCAACAACCAGGTCTACAACTGCCGCTTTCTCCATGCATTGATCATCAATTAGAAAATTACGAGGTAGAAGAGGTGTATGAAATTCTGCTTTCACAAGGGCAACTACCAGACATTGGAGGTCTAGGAGAAGATCTAATACCTTCAAAAAATGAATACGAAACGAACATCGAATCTTCTCGCGAATTAGAATCCCACTGGAAACATGCTTTACAACAAGCTGCCACCATTGCCCGCAGTCAGGGACAAGAAATATTTCCTAAAGGTCTACTCCGTCACATTGAAGGTATCGTCAATCCACAACTTGATTGGCGCAGTCTGCTGTGGCGATTCCTCGTGCGGACACCGGTCGACTTCTCCGGCTTTGACCATCGTTACGTTGGACGTGGAATCTATCTAGAAGCATTGGAGGGTGAATCTGTTTCGGTCCGTATTGCGATTGATACCAGCGGTTCGATTTGTAGTTCCGAACTCGAATGTTTTATCGCCGAGGTTCGAGAGATTCTAAGGCTCTATCCTAACATCGATGCAGAACTCTACTACGCGGATACAAATTTATACGGACCATATGACCCACATGACGAAGAATTGATGACACCCGTGGGTGGCGGCGGCACCAGTTTCAAACCCTTTTTCGAGAAAGTCGAAGAGGAGTGTGGATCATCTTCATCCACGGTACTTATTTATCTAACCGATGGATACGGAGCATTTCCAGATTCACCACCCGATCAAAGCGTGCTCTGGGTTGTCATACCCGGTGGATTGCATGAAGAAGATTTTCCATTTGGAACGGTCACCCGATTGCTTTGAATCAATCAGAACGGATCGTCATCGTTCCAAGAATCTGGGGCATCGATCTGCCACTCTTCAACGAGATCGGCAGGAAAATCATCAAGAAATCGAGACGGCCTGCAAATCACATCACCGCTGTAAGACTTGGGATTCATCAGCGGGTAGGTCAGATAAAGATCGTCCTTCGCCCTTGTGAGTGCGACGTAAAACAATCGTCGCTCTTCCTCTAGCATGGGGATATCCTCAGCCTCAAGAATTCTTCCGTTAGGAAACTGCCCATCCACAAGCCAAATCAGGAAAACAACTTTCCACTCAAGACCCTTGGCCTGATGGATCGATGACAACGTAACTTTTTCGTCGTCACGCTCGTTTTTATCACCCGTCGGTTCGCCATCGACTGAGCTCATCAGCGAAAGTTGTGCTAGAAAATCGAGGATGTCGTCGAAGCTGCCGCCATATTGAGACAATTGTTCGATGTCACTGCGGCGGTTCTCAAAATTATCAAAACTCGCTTGAAGATAATCATCATAAAGTCCCTCAAGAATACTGAAAATCATCTCCGAAGGACGGGCAAACTCACCTCCAGGTGTCAATTCATCCAGCACATAACACAGCTGTTCCCAATGCTTCACGGATTTCTTTGGCACCTTAAACTTTAAAAGAATCTCCGACCACTTCGGCGGAAGATCGTCTCGAGTCGCCCATCCGCTCTTGATCCATTCATTCCAAAGTTTCTGAACCGCAATCGGCCCACAGCCAGGAAGCAAGGTCACCATGCGCATGAAACTCACTTCATCGCGGCGATTCACGACGAAACGCATAAACGCGGCGATATCCTTGATGTGTGCTTGTTCGAAAAATCTTAATCCACTGGTGATCGCAAACGGGATTCCACGAACGGTTAGCTCCATCTGAATTTCTAAGCTCTGGAAATGGGCCCGGTAAAGCACAGCGATTTGTTCAAGAGGAACACCCTCTTCCCTAAGTTCCAGCATCCGTTGGGCAACAAAAGCCGCCTGACTGCGTGGGTCCTCCAGCGCAACGAGAGCCGGCCTCGCTCCAGCGGCCTCGCGAGACGACCTCAAGTTCTTATCGAAACGTCCTGAGTTTGCGCGAATCGCAGCGTTAGATAATTCAAGAATTTCCGGAACACTGCGGTAGTTAGTTTCGATGGTGAAGACTCTGGCACTCGCGTAACGCTTGGGAAAACTGAGAATATGATCCATATCTGCTCCCCGCCACGAGTATATTGACTGCGCGTCATCACCCACTGCCATCAAACTATTATCACTACCTACTAACAGATCAATCATTCGCCCTTGCACGGCATTGGTGTCTTGGTATTCATCCACCAAGATGTGTTTAAACTTCATCTGATAGAGCTCCAACACATCCGGATTCTCCTCAAATAGACGCACCGTCATGACCAAAAGATCATCAAAATCCATCGAATTGGTTGCGAGTTTCTTCGCGATGTACTCGGTGCGAACCAGTTCGATTTTCTCAGTCCAATCGAAAAAATGATCGTAACGAGCCGCTATGACTTCTTCTAGGCTTGCACCCGTATTTTCAATGAGACTGAAAATTGAAGCCAAGACATCGGCTTTTGGGAAGCGACGTTGCTGAATCTCAATATCACACTTCGCGACGACCGAGTTGAGCAATGATTTCTGATCATCTCGATCAAGAATCGAAAATGAACGATTGAAGCCAAGATTCGCTGCGTGTCGCCGCAAAATTCTACTGCCGATTGAGTGAAATGTTCCAGCCCACAAGTCCGAGGTGTCATGCGGCACCAAGTCTCTAACACGCTCGATCATTTCACGGGCTGCTTTGTTGGTGAACGTGAGAAGCAAAACTTGTTTCGCATCGATTCCATGATCCAGCAACCATGCCACTCGGTAGGTGAGTGTCCGAGTTTTACCCGATCCAGCTCCCGCGATGACCAACGCCTTACCCGTGGGTGAGGAAACCGCAGCATATTGCTCGGGGTTTAATGAAGCGACATAGTCGATGCCTGACGCTGCGACAGATTGAGCGCGGTGAAGAGTGTATTGGCGAGCCATGCGGAGCTATATTCTGGCAATGAATTCACCATCCCGCAACCGGTATGATTCGCAGCGATCTAGCGATCAC
>VFJU01000548.1 GCA_009885905.1 Verrucomicrobiota bacterium | reverse complement strand
TTGTTAGAAGTGCCGCCGATGAAGGTGGGTGGCTTGTCGGACGATGAGTTGCTGAAACGCTTGCGGGCGATTTATTCGGAGGTGTTTGTGGCGGAGGTGGCCAAGGAACTAAACGAAGCACGCCAACAGGTGAAAGATGGTCTGGCAGAAGAATCGGTGGTGGTTGCAAGAATTCACGAGCGGTTCACTTATCGGATGCACGACTTGAGCGAGTTCATGAGGACCTTGCTGCTGCGGTTTTCACGCTGGTTCAATAAGCGACACGAACGCACAGGCGCGCTGTGGGAGTCGCGGTTCAAGAGCGTTCTGGTAGAGGAGGGGGTCGCCTCGAAAACGATGGCGGCGTACATCGATTTGAATCCAGTTAGAGCTGGCATGGTGCCAGATCCGGCGAATTACCGCTGGAGCAGTTACGGTGAGGCGATGGGTGGCGGGGCGCGAGGAAATGGCAAGAAAGCACGAGCGGGACTGGTACGAGCGTTGATGGCGCACAAGGGATACGAGGCCGATGCTCGATTGTGGGCGGGACGTGTGGCGAATGATTATCGATCGATCTTGTTAGAAGACGGCAAGGAAGTGATTAAAGAATCGGTGAATGCGGCTGGTAAGTTAGAAGCGCAAGTCGTGAAAAGAGGCATAAAGAGTGCAGTGGCAGATGAAGAACACCAACGATTGCAGCGCGGGCAAGACGTAGCGCTAACGAAAATGCTACGTTGTCGCATCCGCTATTTCACCGATGGTGCAGTGATTGGCAGTCGGGGGTTTGTGAACGAAGCGTTCGAGGGAGCAAGAGATCGATTTGGCAAGCGGCGCAAAGACGGAGCGCGAAAAATGAGAGGTGCGGACCCTGTTTTGACTGGCGTCCTTTGGAGTATGCGCGATTTGAAATAATTGAACTCTAGCAACCCGCATAACTGCAGAAAGTCTAACTCTACGTCTTGAAGTCGCGAGTCTGGAAAGCGAGCCAACCAACGACAAAGAGAGTGATATTGAGTCCTCCTAAAAAAGCATACGACTCTATAATTTTCGGCCACGACACGTTTTGCTCAAGAAGAAATACCCATGCACTCATCCGCCAAGTGATGAAGTAGCTTTCGTATGGCTTGAAAAATGGAA
>VFJU01000169.1 GCA_009885905.1 Verrucomicrobiota bacterium | reverse complement strand
GGGAATCAACGTCTCAGTGACCCCGTGATCCGAACATAAAGCAACAGGGATAATGCTCCGCCAGGCGAACTCCCAGAAAACCCTTGCCAGGGTGTAGGCATGTCCGATCAATCGGGGGTTAGAAAAATCAGGAAACTTACCCAGAAATTTCGTATAAAATATCGCTGCCACCACGACTGTAAAAAGAACTGCTAGAATCCAAGCCTTCTGCCTTACCGCCTTCCACTGGCTAGATGACATTGTTGCGAGACCCACCGTTCCTACCATCATCAACGCATGAAAAAAACCTGGGCCTTTTGAAAACATCGCACCAACCATGCAAGCCCCACAACCAGCCAACCTCCAGTAACCCCCAACACGTAAGAACCGCAACATCGCCCACGCCGCTAACAGTGAAAAAAGCGTCACCCACGCCAGATCTTGAGTCCGTGCATAGTTTGGAATTTCACTTGCGAGCGGATGCACCGAGAAGAGCAGTGCCGCGAACCAAGCAACGCCAACCGGCCAACGATCGCGTAAGAAATCTCGTCCAAAACCAAACAAAACGCAGGCCACGCTCGTGTGGAGAATCCAGTTCACCGCGTGGAAGCCGACGGACGACAATCCAAAAATTTGATACTCAACAAGATATCCGAGATATGACCATGCATTTAGCCTCGCTTCCCAGAAACGTCCGGTTTTGAAATATTCGCAATTTACGATCTGTGACCAATCATCAAGGTAGAACACCGACCCAAGACACCACAAATGCGCCAGCGCAGATGCCGCAATGATCCAGAGGTAAGGCACCCATGACTGCTCAGAATTTCCAGTTCGCAGTTCTTCTTTCTTGCGCGGCACACCCGCACTCTACCCGTTTCGTGCCACCCAACTGCAACTTTCTTTTTCTAAGTTTAGAAAATGCTGGAGTTCACGCGAAGACGCTAGCGAGTTGCTCGGGTTCCAGCACTTGCCACTGACCTTCCTTGAGGCCGGTAGGCATTATAAATCCACCAATGGAAACCCGTCCAAGACCCGTCACATGATTTCCTGTCGCCGCGAACATTCTTCGCACTTGGTGATAGCGTCCTTCATGAAGTGTCACTAGAGCTTCTTTCTCGCCTAACACTTCCAACTTGGCCGGAAGCAATGGTCGGCTCTCGCTGTTCAGGACAAGAGTGCCAGAGGCAAAAAGCTCACCCTCATGTCCATCAAGTGGACGGTCAAGGTGGGCGTGATAAACTTTGAGGCAGTTAGACTTTGGGTGGATTATCTTGTGAAGAAGCTTACCGTCATCCGTCATCAACAACAGTCCCGTCGTATCCTTGTCGAGGCGACCGATCGGGTTAAGCCCTGGATTTCGTTGGGCAAAGCGCGGCGGCAGCAAATCATAAATCGTACTGCCAGGATCTTCGCTGCTGCATGTGTAGCCATCTGGTTTGTTTAGCATGATCACAAGAGGCGCGGGTGGATCTAGCAGTTCGCCGCGAAACCGAATACGACAGTGAGGCGGCACATCATTCTCTCCTAACACTAATCCGGCATCGTCTGTGACCGCGCCGGAGCGGATGAGGCGCTGCACTTCCTTGCGGGAGCCGTATCCGAGGTTAGCAAGGAGTTTTACAAGTTTCATGAGTGATATGTTAGCGTTTTTCTGCAAAGATAATTTTGTAAACTCGGTCCTCGGTGATTTTTCGCCAAGCGAGACCGCTTGTTTCGAGGACGGCTTCGTATGGCAGTTGACGATTGGCCACCAGCAGCAATTTCCCACCTCGTCTCAGCGAGTTGGTGGCAGATTTTAGAAAAGCCCTGCCGAGGTCTACATTCGTCGCCTGTCCTGTATGAAATGGGGGGTTCATGATGATGGCGTCGTAGACCCCTGGAAGCCCATTGGTAATATCGTGCCAATGATAGCCAATTTCATGGTCATCGCCAGCTAGGTTTTTCTTCGCACAAGCCATTGCACGCGCATCCGCCTCGAACAGGTCGAGTCGTAGAAGTTTTGGACAACGCTTCAACACCGCATCGGATAGAAATCCCCACCCTGCACCTAAATCCGCGATGTGTCCGTGCAGGTGAGCGGGCAAATGATCCGCAAGAAGCTGCGAGCCTGGATCAATATGATCGCAGCTGAAGAGCCCGGCTTGCACCGTGAAGCCTGAGACTTCGCGCTGCTCGCCGAGGGATCTCCATTCATTGAAAATCTCCTCATTCCAAGTCCCATCTTCTGTGGCATGGAATATGCGACACTTGTGTTTTTGGATTGAGACAATCTTGCCGGTTGCCTTGGCGAGTTCCTTTTCGAAGCGGCCCGAACCCGCTGTATTCGCCATCGACACAACTAATACCCCTCTGGGTTCAAGTCGGTCGCGTGCTGCTGAAAACCATCCTAAAGTTTCGTCGCGTGACTTACCCGGTAAAACCATCACGAGCGGCCATTTTCTATCAGGAAAATTATCCTCGCGAAGAAATCCAGCTCGTTCCCATGAATCTGCCAATGGCTTAAGCGGTTGCCAACCCGTTAGATTATTCCAATCTTTCAATGCAGGATGGGGCTCCGCGCCGATAAAAAATGCGGACTGCGGCACGGTGAGGCCGCTGTCCACCGAGAATGCTAGCATTAAAGTTTCGAGCGCAGGATTCACAGAGAATTCTTGCTTCGAATGCTTTCAAGAAGCAACCCATGGTTATTTGTGATCAACTCCTAGGTGTCGTATTTCACCCTAAAGAGTCTTAATTCTCAATTCGCATGTCCATTTTCTCTCAATCGTTGTGGCGTGAAGCTCTCATCTCTACGTTGCCATCCAAGTCGGTTCGTTGAGCGTATTTATGATATTGCCACCACCGATTGTTTGGAGCTATTGTAAAAAAACCGCGATGACTGATAAGGAGCCAATCTCTGTGTTGCCATCTATTGCTGCGAAGGAATTACGTCAACGAGCTGAGGCGATTTTACGGGAAAAGGGCGCGGTCACTCAAGAACGGC
>VFJU01000379.1 GCA_009885905.1 Verrucomicrobiota bacterium | reverse complement strand
GCCACATACAAAATTCTCCCCACCGCGTGGCTCATGGACACGCTCTTCCGTCCGCAACTCGCGGTGCAACTTCCCACGTTTCGGATTGATAATTCCGCTGTGCTTCAAGCCATCGGCGTGAACCCTCGTGGCAAGCGTGACCGCTATAGCTATCAGGATATCGAGCCCGCCAGAGAAAAGCTCGTCGAGCTCGCCAAGACCTACGAGGCGATTCCCAAGGAGAAGCATGACCCCGTCCAAGCACAAACCATCGACCTCGCCTACAACCTCCGTAGCTATGAGAGCTTGCTCGGCTACTTCGGCTTCGCACGCATGGGGGTGACGCTGCGTGGCTCTGGGAAAAATGGTGCGGCAGACCAGCACGCAGATGTTAGTGCAGTCATGTCCACCGCACCGCAAATCCGCCAACAGGTCGCTCAGTCGCAGGCTCGCGGGGTGGCGATCGATGGACACCTCCAAGACTTGATGCAGCAAGTCTTGGACGCTGCAAATTTCGCTAAGTTTGGCTTGTTTATCCTCCCGCCCGTTGACCCTAGTGACCCGACATGGCAAAGCGCGGGCAACTCTATCATGAGCGCGATTTCAAACGTCAAGACCGACCCGCGTGCTGCGATTTCAGACATCAAGGCGCTCGAGACCGTGGGTCGCTCTGTGGCCGACGAGGCCGCTTTCCGCACCCAGTTCACCACGTTTCACGATGGACTGGTGAAGCGTGCCGTGGCGCGTGGCGAGTATCGCCATATCCAGCTTGAGGCAGATTACTATCAGAATAACTGGTTTCTCAATGCGCTGGTTTGTTTCATCATCGCTACGATCACGGCCCTTGTGATGTGGACGCTTGGCAAGTCGAAGGCCGGTCGTATTTTATTTTGGATCACCTTCGCCACTACCGTTGCGGGTCTGGGTCTTTGTATTGCTGCGATCGTCAGCCGCAGCATCATCATGCAGCGGCCACCGGTGGGAAATCTTTATGACACCATCATTTTCATCGCGGCGAATGTGGTGCTCATTTCTATCATCATCGAGTGGATGACTCGCCGCCGGTTTGCACTTGGAATCGCGCCCATTCTTGGCACGTTACTCATCATTCTTGCGCGTCGCTTCGAACTGGGCGACGCCAAGGATAATATGGATCCCCTCGTGGCGGTGCTCGACTCGAACTACTGGCTGACCATCCACGTTCTCACCATCACTCTCGGCTACGCCGCTGGTCTGCTCAGTGCATTTCTTTCATTCATCTATCTGCTCATGCGTGGGCTGCGGCTGGATGGCGGCGACAAGGACATCCGCCGTTCCTTGACTCGCGCCGTTTATGGAATGATCTGCCTCACCTTGTTTCTATCACTTGTCGGTACGGTGTTGGGGGGCATTTGGGCGAATGATTCCTGGGGCCGCTTTTGGGGGTGGGATCCCAAGGAAAATGGCGCGCTGCTCATCGTGCTTTGGACGCTCGCCATCCTTCACGCTCGCCTCGGTGGCTACATCAAGGAGTGGGGTCTGCATCTCGCTGCTGTGTTCACCGCCGCCGTAGTGACTTTCTCATGGTGGCATGTGAATTTCCTCGGCGTAGGCCTGCATAATTACGGGTTCACTGCTGGCAAGGGCACCATCTGGTTGTTCTACACCGTCGTCCTTGCGATACTTATTTTCGGAGTCATCGCTCGCGCCAGTGAGAGGCAAGCCAAGCGAAGTATTACCTCGGATTTTGACGATTCTATCTGATAGAAGATAAATATCAATGACTTCGCGACACGTTGGTGCCTGTGACACCTTCCTCGCCGCTGAGCCTGCTCCAGAAAAGACCGTAAACCGCAACCCAGATGAAGCAGATGAGTGGCACGATAAAACCAGCGGACATGCCATCTTTGTCTGCGATGTGACCCATCAGCTTTGGCATGATGGCGCCGCCCATGATGGCCATGACGATGAATGACGAGGCTTTTTTCGCGCGACTTCCAAGGCCGTGGATGCCGAGTGAGAAAATCGTCGGAAACATGATCGACATAAAAAAGTAGGTGAGAAAGAGTGAGATGGCGGAGGTCCAGCCAAGTTTGAGAAATACTAACAGACTGCAAAGTCCGGCAAGTGTTGCGAAGACTGCGAGGACCTTGTGCGCAGAGAATTTTTTCAGTAAGGCGGCCCCCATGAAGCGCCCGGCGAGAAAAAAGAAAAAGCCAACAGATGCGAGGTTGGAGGCCCCCTTGTCGCTGAGGCCGAGCATACCATTTGAATGAATTTCAAACCATCCACCGAATGATCCGGACTTCCAAGCATCCGGCACCGCTGGAATCTGGGTGGTCATGTAGTTGATGAAATAGGCGAAGATACCGCACTGTGCAGCGACGTAGAAAAACTGAGTCAAGGTGGCACCAGAAAAGTGCGGGTGACTCCAGATGCTGTGATGCGAGACCTGCTTGTTCTTAAGAAAAAGGACAATTGTTCCAATGACTGATAAAATTCCTGAGGCGTACCAGAGTGCTTGGTTTTCAGTTAGACCTAGTCGAGCGCTCACCGCAGGGATGGCGACCACTGCAGAAATGATCATCCCGATCGCGACGGAAAGAACCACGATGTTTAGCCAGAGCAAGCTCATGGTCACGCCGCGGTGGCCGACTAGAATATTGTCGCTGGGCCCTTGGTCGTCCAAGTGGAACTCGTCCTCTGACTTAATATCCGGCATTTTACAAAAGCAGAAAACCACTGCCAGTACGAGAACAAAGGCACCGACTGCAGCGTAGGGAATCCATAGCGTCTCGGCACCGGTGCTTTTTCCAGCCGCGTCCTGACCGTAGAAAAATTGAGCGCCAGCGATGGGACCGAAAATCCATCCGATGCCGTTGCATGATTGCGCGAGATTGATGCGGGTAGCGGCGAATTGCTTGGGCCCAAGCACGGTCGTGTATGGGTTGGCGATGGTTTCTAAAAAGGTGAGACCAGATGCGATCACGCATACACCTAACAGGAAAGCGGGGAAGGTCGCGATTTGTGTGGCAGGGATGAACCAGAACCCGCCGACGGCAACCATCAGCAATCCGGCGATGATGCCGCCCTTGTAGCCAAACTTGTTAGCAAGCCATCCGGCAGGCATGGCCATTAGAAAATAACCAAGATAGTGTGCGAATTGCACCCATGCAGATTGTGCCAGTGTGAGGTGGAGTTCCTTCTGGAAATGCTTGTCCATCACATCGATCATCCCATTGCAAAACCCCCAGAGAAGAAAGAGAGAGCTGACGAGAGCGAAGGTGACGATGTAACTTTTACCCTCAGGCGTGGCGAATATCCCTTTGCTTGGCTGGTTCATGAGTATGGATT
>VFJU01000034.1 GCA_009885905.1 Verrucomicrobiota bacterium | reverse complement strand
GGTATGACGTCCACATCGACGCAGCGGTCA
Source organism: Verrucomicrobiota bacterium (assembly GCA_009885905.1). GTDB lineage: Bacteria > Verrucomicrobiota > Verrucomicrobiia > Verrucomicrobiales > Akkermansiaceae > Luteolibacter. The sequence goes on along the minus strand of VFJU01000034.1, from coordinate 3,218 downwards.
TCGCCGAGACGCATGATCGCAGATTCGCCGAACTCTTTCTGGATGTGTGAGATCGCGAGATCCAAGTTGCGTTTACGGGCTTCATTTAGTTTTTCAATAGCAGATTCTTCGGATGTTTGTTTTGTGGCCATAATGGTGTTTCGTGTTGAGATATCTATGAACCTGCCAATTTCACTTGGCAAGAAAAAGATGTTCGCTCGAACAAAAAAGTGACTTTTAGTTTATCAAGACCCGAACCGAGAACGAGTCTTAAAGTCTACAAAAGCCCATGGAGACATCGGCGTGCGCTAGGATTCGCACCGACGCAATCCGTTAGATCCGCGCTCAATTTTTGGCAAATATCCGATCCGGTGGATCGCGACAACAAAGCGATTTGTCACTTCACCATCACGGCCATGCGGGCCTTGCCTTCGGGATCCTTGACAAGATCCGCAGACCACATCAACACGAATCCTTTTTGCATCGGCTCGGTTTCCTTGCTCGTGAAAATCATTGAAGAATTCGGCGACGCGATGATTTGAATTTCTTTTTTCTGATAGGTACTAAACTCAGCGCTCAACGAGGTGATTCCCGGACCACCGAAATCTGCCGCACTGGGGTCCACAGGTTTGTCGCCAGGGATTTTCACCTTCTTGCCGTCGACTCGAACGATATCCACTTTATCGTCCTTAATCTTATCTTCAAACGCCTTGATTTCTTTCTTCGAGAGTTCTCCTCGAATTTCTGGTAGTGCGTTAGGAAATTTTACTTCGATACCAAATCGCGTCGGATTCTTCACTTCACTTGGATTCAGCAATCGTCCGCCAAGGAGTAGCGCTCCACGCTCTTCGCTCGCACAAACCTCGAACGTCACACCATTTTCTAACGTGCCTTTGAAGGTAACATTCTTGGGTTTCATCGTCGCTGGCTGCGTGCTTTCAAGCGCTTCAGGATTGATTTTCAAATTATCAATTTTCCCGTTAGGCAATGTTTGCTCGATCTTGAAATTGATAGTAACCGTCAGCCTACTGCTCACCGGGCCACCCTTGTCATCAAGCACCTTGATCGAAATCTTTCCATCAGAAGCGAGCCCGAACTGGGCGCTCTTTGTTTGAAACGCTATAAAATATCCGAGGAAATCTTTTTCGTTCAGACTAGGAAGTTCGGCGGACAGCGGAAGAATCGTGAATACACCAACCAAACTCGCGGTAACTCTAATCCAGTTGCGGCTTTTGCTTATCATGAAACCAATCATGACCAAAGCAGGGGCACCTGCCAGCGAAAAAGTTCATAGATACAAGCCTAAATATAGCTGATCAATCCCTCGACGGTTTCCTCATCGAGTTTTCTTACTAGGGCAATAGTCAATGTGACCATGTGCAAATAATCATTCAAATCAATAATCGCATTGTGCGAATGAATGTAGCGCGCTGGAACACCTAACACGATACTTGGAATCCCCTCATTGGCCACATGGAATGAACCCGCATCTGTGCCACCACTGCGACGCACCGTCACTTGATAGGGAATGCCCTCCGCTTGAGCCGTCTCGATGGCAAGACGTGCGAGTCGCGGATGAGAGATTGCCGATGGATCAAACATGCGAATTTGAACACCGCCTCCAAGTCGGCCTTGACACTCCGTCCGTAAAAAACCTGGCGCGTCATCCGCTGGCGGGCCTTCGAGAACAATCGCTACATCCGGCTTTGCGAAGACCGCTGCGGTCTTCGCGCCGCGCAGACCAACCTCTTCTTGCACCGTGCCACACAAGATTAATTTGTTAGGATGTGCTGATTCGGACAGAATCTGTCCGGCATGAATCGTCCCCGCCATTCCCACTCGGTTATCAAACGCCTTTGCCATGAAATAGTCTTCCCGCCCAAGTGCCGTAAACGCCGACACCGGAGCAATGGGGTCTCCCAACAAAATCCCAAATCCTTCAACCACGTCTCGCCGCGATTCCGCACCGACGTCGATAAACATCTGATCGATAGTCATCACCTGTCGACGCTGCGCTTCTGGCAAAAAATGCGGGGGCCTCGAAGCAATCACTCCTAACACTTTATCACCACCACGTGTTAGAATTTCAACTCGTTGCGAAAGTAAATTGTGCTCCCACCAACCACCCATCGCCTGAAACTGAATAAACCCATCCGGCGTGATGTTCTGAACCATGAATCCGACTTCGTCCATGTGACCGGCAACTAACACCCGAGGACCATCATCGCCTAATTCGCAAAAAACCGACCCATTTCGATCTGTGGAAAGTTCTCCGCATTCCGCAAGTTCATCTACGAAGATCGCCCTGACCTCATCCTCATGCCCAGACACCGAGTGAGCCTCCGTCAATTCCTGCAACAATGAAATAGCCTTGGTCCGCATGAATGAAAGCGTGCAAAACAACGACGCCCGATCCAAGCCCCATCTTTAATCGCCAGAAGCAATTGCCGCAACGTCCTGCCGAGCCACCCACCCGTGCAAGTTTGTAGCCGGAACTTCGATGTACTGAAAACCACCGTTTTTCACCCCGAGTTGGACCACCCTGCCCGCACCGGGAGTACCGAGAGACTCCGCTTTTTCAAATGGCGACAACCGCACGGTAGCCGCTGCTGATAGAATCACCCCGTGCGTCGCTTCTCCACGGCGAAGATAAAGCGCGGCACTCCCAGCGAGCAAAGCCAAGCCGGCGACACAAGACGCAGTCACCACCACACGACGCTGCAATTTAACCGCTCCACAAACCAACCCGAGACCACCGAGAAACAACCCCGCACCAGCGACGAGCCACGACCATTCATTACGACTGAAATGATTGATCACTGCATACAACCATGGATGCATGCCTAACTCTTCGAACGCGGTGGCAGACTTACGCGCCAGAGCGAGATTTGCTAACAGATCCGGATCGCGTGGCGTGAGCAGACGGGCACGTTCGTAAGCAAGAATCGCCGGACCGTATTGTTTGATTTGCTGGTAACTGTTTCCAAGATTGTAATAAACTGCGGCCTTGGGACCGCCAGCACTTAAAGTTTTCTCATAAGATGCAGCGGCACTAACAAAGTCACCTGCTTTAAATTGCTGATTCGCAGTGGTAAAATCATCGCCAAAAACCAATGGAGGAATTCCTAAAAACCAGAGGGTACCGAACAAAAATATTTTTTTCATGTCAGCGATCAAATGAGGTGAGAGAGAACATTGCTTCGTCGAGCAAAGCACGCCATTGCGGGAGAATTTCTCCG
>VFJU01000524.1 GCA_009885905.1 Verrucomicrobiota bacterium | reverse complement strand
AGTTGGTATCCGTTCGCCTTACTAACTCTACCGAACAAAAAAAATCTCTGACTTTTGCTTCTTATCAGCGATTGTTGTTGGGTTCTTCACCGGACCGCCACCATGCCACACTCGCTTGGACTACTTCTGACGGAGTGCAACATGCGGTGAACCCACGTGCGGGTGATTTTGTCGGAGGGCGCGTTTTTTCTTTCGTTAAAATCCACGGGGTAGAGAAAGCAGTGACAATTTCTAACAACTCAGCTGAAGCATTTCTTGGTGATGGCGGCACCGTTGCTCCCTCAATGCTAGCATTAGGCGTAAGATGGCATGAATCCAACGGTTTCGGGCGTGACGCTTGCTTCTCGAGTACCACCAGTTTCACTCTGCTTCCAAGAGCGCAAGTCGAGATACTCATCGCACTTGGTGAGGTAATGTCTGAGACGGATGAAACGCGGTTGGTTCAGACTTATCAACAGGAGAACGCGATTCGAACCACTGGAACGAATGAGTTTTGGCACAAAATGCTTGATGGCCTACAAGTCGAAACTCCTCTAGCGGAAATTAATCTCATGGTGAACGGTTGGTTACTCTATCAGAATATTGCCTGCCGCATCTGGGGAAGAAGCGCATTCTACCAGTCCGGAGGAGCATACGGCTTTCGCGATCAATTGCAGGATTCTGGAGCATTGGCCGCATTACATCCGGAAATGATGCGTTCACAAATCTTACTCCATGCCGCGCAACAATTTCCAGAAGGCGATGTCACCCACTGGTGGCATCCCGAACCCATGGGACGAGGAATGCGTACAAAGTTTGCAGATGATCTGCTTTGGCTCCCTTACCTAACCGATCACTACCTACAAGTCACTGGGGACCATGAAGTATTAAAGGAATCTTGCCCGTTCATCGAGGGTCCACTGTTAGCCCACAACGAAGACGAGGAGTACATGAAACCCAAAGTTTCCACAAAATCAGCCAGTGTTTTCGAACATTGCTGCCTCGCCATCGACAAATCACTTACTCGCGGCTCTCATGGATTGCCTCTCATCGGCATCGGGGATTGGAATGACGGGATGAGCCGTATCGGCCGCGAAGGTCGTGGCGAGAGTGTCTGGATGGGATTTTTTCTCTTTGCGATCCTCAACCGCTGGATTCCACTTTGCGAAGCGCATGACGAATACGAACGGGTTAAAAAATACACGATCTATCGCGATGCGCTACTCATCGCGGTGAATGATGCTGGTTGGGACGGCGAGTGGTATCGCCGTGCCTACTATGACGACGGCACTCCACTCGGAAGCCACACGGGTGATGAATGCCGGATCGATTCGCTGGCTCAGGCATGGGCGGTCATCTCTAAAGCTGCCCCTGCGGATCGAGTGGAACAATCACTAAACTCATTAGAACGAGAATTGATAGACCCAGAATTCGACATCATCCGGCTGTTGTATCCGCCATTTGTCAACACGCCTCACGACCCAGGGTATATCAAAGGATACGTGGCTGGCGTGCGCGAAAACGGCGGACAATACACGCATGCCGCCTGTTGGGTGATTCGCGCCATGGCAGAAGCTGGACGCCGAGATGAGGCTACCGAATTGCTAAAACATCTCAGCCCGATCTGGCACTCGCGTGATGCGAATGCGGTCGCTCGCTATCAAGTCGAACCCTATGTGGTGGCCGCTGATATTTATGGTGAAGCACCCCACGTGGGACGTGGCGGATGGACGTGGTACACTGGATCAGCTGGATGGATGTTCCGTGTCGCCGTGGAATCAGTGCTCGGATTCCGCATGGAAAATGGTACATCTCTCACATTGGATCCACGCGTACCGGATGACTGGAACGGTTACAAAATCGATTACCGGACCATCTCAGGTCGCACACTGTACCGGATCAATGTTTCTAATCCAAATCGTAATGCTCTTGGTGTCTCTAGCTTGTTCGTCGATGGTGAATCACGTCCAGTCATCGGACGGGTGGCTCGATGGGATATCGTCGATGACGGGGTCGACCACGTGATTCAAGTGACGTTAGGAAGCTGATCTGACTGATAGAAAATGACGATTCCACTTTTCAGTGTGCCTAGCCATTATTCTAGCAGCTTAGGTCTTGTAAATCTGCACCATCCGCAGGTAACTCTCGCCGCACTTCCCATGCGCCATTTGGCATGATCTCCAAAACGGCGTCGTAGCGCAGACGCGACTCGCCATTCTTAGAGAGAATGACCACCCCAGTCCCCTGCTCTTTAAGCATATCAAGGATACTCGCTATCTGATTTTTAGCTAAGGCACTGCCAGGACGATCAAGAAAAACAAACGCGGGCTTCGCTAAAAATATCCGAGAAACGGATAGAAGATGTTGCTCACCAATGGAAAGCAGGTCGTCCCAATCTTGGTTGGTGTCGAGACCGTTAGCGTGGGTCACAACGTCACTAAGGCCAAGCTTCTCTAAAACTTCCATGATTTCAGAGTCTGGGGTTATCAACTCCATTCCTGTTCTCAATAAAGCTTCACGGAGCGTACCGGGCGGAATATAAGGTCGCTCTGGTAGAAAAAGAATATCGTCCAAGTTAGGACGGATGATCCTCCCGTCCCCACAGCTCCAGACGCCAGCCGTGGCACGAAATAACGCAACTTTGGGCGCATCATCTTTGCCAACCACTAACCAGCGAGATCCACGGGTAATTTCCATATTCAGTTCGGAAATCAGCAACCGTGACCAGTCAGCGGAATGGATCGTGACATTCTCATAAACCACACGATCTGGCGATTCCTCAACCTCGATCATGCAGAGCGCCGTGCGTTGGGTCTTTTCGATCGCATCGCTTAGGGTATGGAGTCGAGCCACCACCGCGGTAAATGCCGAAATCGATTGAAACTGGGTGACAATCAACGAGAACGCACCTACCAGAGTCGCAAAAGCCATCGTCGACTGGGTGATCACTCCGAATTCTTTGTTTCCTGAAATAAACAACGGAGCGATCATCAAAGCTGGGATGATCTGGATGAAATAGTTGTAGCCGTTTGTAAAAAATCCCAAATTACGGTTGATCCGAATCAGCCTCCGAAAGTTGGTTGCAAGAGCATCTAATCGTTTATTCAAACGGGCTTTAAACCTTCCTTCACGGTGCGCCAATGCAATCGATTCCGAGTTTTCTCGAACATGAATCAAATCAGAGCGGAAGTCTGCTTCCATGTCGAGTTGGTCGTAGTTCAAACGTATCAGTGGTTTGCCGAGGTAAATTGTGAGCACCGATCCAACAGCGGCATACGCTACCGCCACGCCGAAGAGCTGGGGACTGATCGTCCATAGTACACCCGAAAACGAAAGAGCTGTTAGCGTACCATTTACAATCAACAATACGAACGAAAGAGTCGTCGTGGTGAATGCTCTGACGTCCTCAGAAATTCTCTGGTCTGGATTTGCTACACCTGTTGCTGAGTCTAATCGGTAATAAGTCCGATCCTTCATATAAGCATCAGTGAGTCGTCTTGTCAGTTGCTCACGCCACAATATTCCCAAGCGCTCCTCCGTGAATCGATAAAAAACTAACACCACCGTCGACGCAAGAAAGACACCTACATAGTATAACGCCTGCTTTTGAAACATCGCTTCATTGCGATTCTCGATGGCCGACATAAAATAACGCCCAACGAAGCTGTTCACCACATTGAGTCCATTGATTGCGAACATCAAAATAATCAATGTCACCGCGAACATCACCGCCTTCGGGCCTTGGTCGGACCTCACCAAAGTCCGCAAAACACCACGTAGGCGTTTCCAAGTGAGCCGGATAATTAGGAGTTTGGCGATTGGCATGGATTAAAAAGTCTATTCCTTAGTTAATCCGATAATCTGGATAACTTAAAGAAGTTCGCGAGTCGAAATGACAAAATACATGATGAAAAGCAAAGATAAACGCAGATTTAGTGATATTTAGACTGAATATCAGGACTTTATATCCATTCAACCGAACTCCGAACCGTTATTTTTAGCTAGATCGAGTGAAAATTTCAAATGTTTCAAAAAAGTCACCATCTGCGGTTTGTTTTGGTTTTACTTATGGTTTAGCAACCTTAAGCAGCTGGATTGAAAGTTCGTGTGACCACCACGAACCTCAATCCATGCTGAGAAACCGAAACAGCAAACTCCAAAAGCTCCCGCAATGCAGGCCGGTAACGGCTCCTACGAACGGGAATGGGCCTGGGGTATGCTGATTCAACAAACAAACAACCGTCACCAAATGAACATCAAAGAATATAACACACCCTATCCCGACCTATCTAGCGTAGCTTCCGAATTATCCTTCACAGACTCATGGGACAGCACAGCAGTCTCAGATTTGATTCGCTCAAAATGCGAACATGGAGAAACTCCAGCATTTCTATTTTTGGGCTTAAAGGAAGCGAATCTACTGCAACAACATCTCGCGGAAGCGTGGGGTGAAGACTCTTCGCGGATCCTCCACGGGATCTATTACATGGGACTCAACGTCGTCACCATCGATTGCGAAAGTTTCTTGAAAACATGTGGACGCAAGTCCATTCGCACCTTGCAAGACCCGATTTCTCGGCGCCCCACGTGGCGTGACAACGAGGTCGAAGCGCTGTGGCAGTTCCGCATCTGAAATTGCATCTTAACACACCATCTCCACTTCTTTGAGGTGGAGATGGTGTGTTAAGACTTTCAGACGAATTTGCATGCAGCATTGCTCTCCCTATCAAAAAAATCCAAGGGAGAGCATTTTTCATCAGTTGTAAACTTGCGCCTCATGGGAGTTCGTGCTGTTCGCTGAAACTGAAGACTGGCACTTGCTGGAGATTATGTCACGGTGGCGTCAGTCATCCGCCTAAATGCTCGCCTTCTCTTCATGCTGGAATAACAGTCGCCACATCGACGGGGAGACTATGATCGAAGAAATCGT
>VFJU01000041.1 GCA_009885905.1 Verrucomicrobiota bacterium | reverse complement strand
AATCCGCCCTCGCCGAGCGCGACGCCAAAATACGTAGCCTGAACGCAGAGCTCATTTCGACCCGCCAACGCCTTGACGCAGCCGTCGCCGCGCTCAAGGCCGCTGGGGCACGCTGAATCTTCTGAAGCGTGCATCACCACCTTCTAATTCACCCCATCCGCCATCTTTCGCTTGCGCCAGATGCCATGCGTAGCCATGGAATGGACTCCGCCAGATGAGATTTTCTGACATCCCTTCAAACCCGCAATGAGCAAGCCCACAACCCCAATCATCGTCGGCACTCGCGGCAGCGAACTCGCACTGGTGCAGGCCGCCTCCACCGAGGCCGCACTGGCTGCAGCATTCCCTGATAGAGAAATCATCAGAAAGGTGATCACCACCACCGGTGACCGTCGTACCGACGTGCCACTCAGCGAGGTGGCGAAATCCGAGGGCACTTTCGATAAGGGTGTCTTCATCAAAGAAATCGAAGAAGCTCTCGCTGCAGGTGAGATCGACATTGCAGTGCACAGCTTGAAGGATTTACCCACCAAGCTCGAGCCATGCTTCACGCTCGCCGCTGTGTTAGAAAGGGCTCCCATCCGCGATGTGCTTATCATTCGCCGCGACAACGCACTCACAAACCTCGCAGAAAACCTAGCAGATCATATTAACGCATTGCCTGCAAATTCAATAGTCGGCACAGGCAGCGTGAGGCGCGCCAAACAAGTCGAGTGGCTTCGCTCGGACATCGTCGTCACCGACCTCCGCGGTAATGTTCCTACCCGCCTGCGCAAACTTGCGGAGACGGACACCTACGATGCCATCATTCTCGCAGAAGCCGGCCTCATTCGCCTCGGCCATATCACTGCGGGCGATGCGATTGAAGAAATCGCAGGAATGCCGCAACTGATCGCAATCCGCCTTGCGGAAAACGATTTTTTCCCCGCGGCCGGTCAAGGCGCCATCGGCCTGCAAGTCCGCACAGACGACGCCACAAACCGCTCATTCGCCGAAGCAATCGGACACCGTGAGTCATGGTTGAGGATCACCGCAGAACGCGAATTTTTACGACTTCTCGACGGAGGTTGCCACACCCCCGTCGGAGTCTATTCGTCTATCTGTGGCGATATTATTTCTATCAAAGCACGCGTCTTCCCAGATGCCGGTGGCCACCCAAAATCTGGCGAAGCCCATGGCACCGACCCCATCAATCTCGCACTCGAACTTTTCAAATCTCTCTCATGAACAAGTCAGGAACCTGTTATCTCGTCGGCGCCGGACCCGGCGACTTAGGCCTCGTCACACTGCGTGCCAAGGAATGCATCGAACTCGCCGATGTACTCGTCTACGATGCCCTTAGTAGCCCAGAACTCCTCAACTGGACCAAGCCCGGCTGCCAAAAAATTTATGTTGGAAAGCGGGCGAAAGACCACTCAGTGCCCCAAGATGAAATCAACGGTCTGATCGTAGAAAAAACCAAAGCCGGCCAAAATGTGGTCCGGCTCAAAGGCGGAGACCCGATGATCTTCGGGCGGGGTGGCGAGGAAGCCGCCGAACTCGCCGCCGCAGGTGTTGCTTTCGAAATCGTACCGGGCATCAGCTCCGCCATTGCCGGACCCGCCTACGCTGGCATTCCCGTGACCCACCGCGATCACAACACCCAACTTACCATTTTCACCGGTCACGAGGACCCCACCAAGGGTTTTAGCTCTGTGGACTACGCCCAACTCGCCAAGGCCCCCGGCACCAAGGTATTCCTCATGGGGGTCGCTCGCCTCCGTGAAATCACCAGCGCATTCATTGAAAATGGCGCCGCGCCTAACACTCCCATCGCCCTCACCCGCTGGGCCACCACCGGATCTCAAAAAACCATCGTTGGAACACTCGCCAGCATCAGCGACATCGCCGAAAAAGAAAATTTCTCCTCACCCGCCGTCGCAGTAATCGGCGACGTCGTGAACGAACGAAAAAAAATTAACTGGTTCGAAAAACGACCGCTATTCGGCAAACGCATCGTAGTCACCCGCACTCGCGAACAAGCTGGCGAACTGAGTAAAGCTCTGCGCGACCTCGGTGCCGACGTGATCGAACTACCCACCATCCGAATTCAAGGACCACCCGATCGCCATGAATTCGCGGAGCTCGTCACCCACGCTCATGAATACGACTGGCTCGTTTTCACCAGCCCTAACGGAGTGGAGCGATTCTTCGACGCATTCTTCGCTTCTTACCCCGATGCTCGCAGCCTTGGAAACCCACGGATCGCTGCGATCGGTGAAGGCACCGCAAAAAAAATCCGCGAATACCGCTTTGCTGTGGATCTCATTCCTGAACGCTTCGTTGCCGAGGGACTCATCGATGCTTT
>VFJU01000343.1 GCA_009885905.1 Verrucomicrobiota bacterium | reverse complement strand
TCCCAGCGTCCGAGGTAGCCACGCAGGTCGCGGATGAATCGGATCCTATTTAAAATTCATCAAGGTTTCCGTCTTCCAAGGGTTGACGTTTTCCCGCTGCTATGTTTCAAACCTCTCGACCTGCAACTAGGAACGGTGGCTGAGTGGTCTAAAGCACTCCCTTGCTAAGGGAACGTAGCTCAAAAGGTTACCGAGGGTTCAAATCCCTCCCGTTCCGCATTTTTTAAAACTCCTTTTCAAAGGGGTTTCAGACGAAATTCTAACACGGATTGATCGGGTCTGAATAGGATTATAAGTGACCAAAAGTTCCGCAAGACGTCTATGAAGTCTGTGACCACCGAATCAAAATCACCGTCAAGCCCGGAGAAGAAAACCCAAAAGCCTCTGCCGCCCGGTGCCATCAAGCTCAGTAAAACAACCCCGCCCGGATGGATCGTTTATGCAGTGGAGCTCCAACCTTTCGGCAAGTTGCCGATCGGCAAGCAACGTCAACTCTTGGAGCTTAATCCTCAGGCCAAGAATAAGGCTCGCGTATTTTACGTCGGACAATCTCGGCATGAGGCTGTCGATCGATACCAGAATCATCTATCAGGATTTAATGCGAGTGCTTGGGTGAAAAACTTTGGAAGTAAGCTCATCGTACTCGACAAGTGGAAGCCAGAACTGCGCGGGGTCCGCTTGCACGTCTTGAAAAGTATATTTCAGCTCGCTCAACGCGATAAGAGCGAACCTAACGCTCGGGAGTATCAGGTGGCCGAACTCCTCCGCGCAGAGGGTTTCCACGTCTATTCCAAATAGCCTTGGAGCACTATATTAAAGGATAACGATGTTGTAACAAATTGTCTTTTCTAATCATGCGAACCTCCGCGCAGAAATTCACCGACCCCGACCTTCCCCACATCCGATCCTCCGCCGATCCGTCCCCCGCTCCTCCGCCGAAACAAAGCCCCACTCCATGCTTCCCTTGTGGCGTAACCTGATTCTCAAAGTCTGGCCTGCCCACCGTAGCCTTGGGCGAAAGATCGGGGTAACGGTCCACCCGAATGCCCGTGCCGCCGACCTTCGACAACGAGCAACGCCGAAGGCTTGTAGGTATTTTGGACGGAGGCGAAGCCGTAGCTCGAAGGGCGATTTCGCCCGGTTGGGGCGAGCGCATCAAACCATGGAGCCTATCGAGCCACCCAGCCAGCCGATCAAGGAATGAAATCCCGACGACGAACCGAACTTCGAGGAGTCCAATCAACCTCAAGGAGAGTCGGCGCCTCGCCGATATTCATTCCCAGATGGGTTTGGTCAAAGTCCCGCATGGAAACCCGAGGCGATCCAACTTGAAGAGGACTTCAAATTCGCTTGGGCAAGAATATTTTAATTATTTCTGTCTCTTATGATTTTCTTCAAAATCAAGAGTTTTTAACCACGGATCACACAGATGGGCACGGATAAGACTGATTCTCTGAAAACAAAAAACCAGGTCTCCCTCTTATCCGTGCTGGTCGTGAAATCCGTGGTAAAAATTCTTCAAAATCCAGTTCGTCCATGTCCGCTGCACTCACATTGTGGTCAAAATTTCTTAATACAAAGAGTTTCTAACCACGGATCTCACAGATGGGCACGGATAAGACTGATTCTCTGAAAACAAAAAACCAAGTCTCCCTCTTATCCGTGCTGGTCGTGAAATTTGACGAAGGATTAGAAAAAGTCAGTTCGTCCATGTCCGCTGCTCTCCCATTGTGGTCAAAATTTCTTCAATTCCCAAGTCCCCCTATTATCCGTGTTGGTCGTGCTATCCGTGGTCAAAATTCTTCAAAAACCCCAAATCCCGCTCTGATCCCTGCCAGATCGGTGCCGCCGATCAAGGTCATTTTGGGTCAAGATGGGGATAATTTTCGAGCATTCACAGAGGAATCTCCTACCCGCACCACAGAATCATTCAGTTTCCGTGTAACGGAATGACGAGTCTGTCACTCAAAGATGCTGGGCGAGGAAATCCGCTAGACTGATGGCGGTCACGGATTCGGAGAGTGGGAATGTTACTCCCTGAGGAATGATGTAGTATCCCTTGGTGGCTTCCAGAGTCTTCATGCTTTCCACAAATCCGGGACTCAGTTTGGGCGAGAGGGTGCGCTTGATTTCGACAGCAACCGTTACACCTGACGGGTTTTCCATCACGAGATCGACTTCGGCACCGGCATGGGTGCGGTAATGGCTGAAAGTGGTGCCTTTGGGGAGGCGGGTCACGATCTGTTCGATGCAATAGCCTTCCCAGGAATGGCCACAGAGCGGATGACCCAGAACTTGTTCCAAATCCAGAAGGCCGGCCAGGGCATGGAGAAGGCCGGAATCCCGCCAATAGACTTTGGGGGCTTTTACCAGACGTTTTCCGGCGTTGCGACTCCAGGCCGGGACGCTGCGCACGAGGTAGAGGCCTTCGAGCAAATCCAGATAGCGGCGGGCGGTCTTGCCGTCGATCCCCAGTGAGCCGGCCATTTTGCTCAAATTGAGGGTGGCTCCCTGTTGGTGGGCCAGCATCGTACACAGCCGCCGCAACAGCAGCGGCGCCGCGGTGATTCCAAGCTGGGGCAGGTGGCGCTCGACGTAGCTGGTGATAAAATCCTCACACCATTGATGCGCGGCCGCATCGTCCGCGGCGAGATAACTGTCGGGGTAGCCGCCGCGAAACCAGTGGCGGTCCCTCACGTCGTCAACCTGTTCGAGTTCGGTGAGGTTGAGCGGGTCGAGTTCTAAATAGCTGATCCTGCCCGCGAGCGTCTCGGAGCTTTGTTGCAGTAGCTCGGGGGAAGCCGAGCCGAGAATGAGGAACTGGGCCGACCGTTCACCCGCGCGACGCCGTTCATCAATCAAACTGCGAAGCACCGGAAAAAGACCGGGGAAACGCTGGACCTCATCGAGGATCACCAGATGATCCGCGAACCTGCCGAGGTAGAGTTCGGGATCTGCCAGTTTTGCGATGTCTGAGGGCCGCTCCAGATCCAGATAATGGCAAGGCTTTCCCGCATTCAAACCTCTTGCCAGCGTTGTTTTTCCGACTTGCCGTGAACCGAGAAGAGCCACTACGGGAGTTTGGGACAAACGCTTCGCCAGAATGGATGTGAGCCGACGAATAATCATTTGAACTTGAAAATACGGAATCGATTCCTTATTTTCAAGGTTTAAATTGCCTTTTTTCCCAAATGCCTGGCAACTGCCGGGCGCGCCCTCGCCCTCGCTTCGCATTCTATCCGAAATTAAACATTAAAAATCTAAAATTTCTCCGACCCTCGCCCATGGCGGATCACTCCTCCACATTCCGTGTCTCACGCGAAGTCGCGAAGTCGCGAAGGGCTGACGCATCATCCGCTAGCTTCCGGGATTCCTCTTCTTTGCTTCGCGCCTTCGC
>VFJU01000084.1 GCA_009885905.1 Verrucomicrobiota bacterium | reverse complement strand
TGTCCCAAATCGATTGGTATCACCCCGAGCTGAAAGCGTTCACAATACCGTCTTTAAATGGCCATGAGAATCAAGAAAACCAGTTCATTTATGCTCATTCGCCGAGCCATCCCCTTGAAATGATTGCATCTTGGACTAAGAAAAAGCATCATTGTGCCTCGCTGATTCAAATCTGTTTTGGGCAGTCGCTCCACTTTCCCTTTCATCCACTCCACCCACACCGCAAATTGGCGAATTACCCTTCATGAGGTCGATCCTCAACTCCCGAGGTAAATAGATTCAAACCAACCGTCGTCTCCTGACCCTCAAATGAATCACCATTCCCGCCTCGCTTGCGCACCACTCATTCATCATGGCATCTTCTTTCCTTCCTAAACCTTTCGCTCACCCCTACCCCATCGCTGAGGAATACGCAAAAAGCGTCGCTTACTTTTCCTGTGAGTTCGCGATCGACCAGAGTTTTAAGATTTACTCGGGCGGACTGGGATTTCTTGCCGGCTCCCACATGCGGTCCGCGGCCGACCTTCGCCAAAATCTCTGCGGCATCGGTATCTTATGGACCTACGGATATTACAATCAAGCCCGCGGCGAGGATCGCGAACTGGCAGTCCAATTCCGTAAAAAAGAATACGCCTTCCTCCAAGACACTGGTATCCGATTCACTGTTCCCGTTCACGGTCACCCGGTTTGGGTCAAAGCGATGTTCCTACCGGGTGATATTTTTGGAACAGTGCCGATGTTCTTTCTCAGCACGGACATCGAGGAAAATGATAGTCTTTCCCGCGCGATCACTCACCGTCTTTACGATCACGATCACCTTCGCCGCGTCGCGCAATACATCATCCTCGGTGCTGGTGGCGCCCGATTGTTAGACGAGCTCGGCGTGGACCCTGAAGTCTGGCATCTTAATGAAGCCCACGGATTGTCTGCAGCTTTTCATCTCTACGAGAAACATCGTAGCGTCGAGGAAGTCAAAAAACGTTTGGTCTTCACGACACACACACCCGAGGAAGCTGGAAATGAAAAACACGGCTTCGAGCTCCTTCACGAGTTCTCATTTTTCGGTGGCATACCGGAACAAGAGGTCCGTGAAATCACTGGCATCTATGGTCCAGAGTTCAATCACTCACTTGCCGCTCTCCGTCTCGCACGCGTCGCTAACGGCGTTTCAAAACTGCATGGCGAGGTTTCACGCCAGATGTGGAAAGACTGTCCCAGTCTCTGCAAAATCACCCACGTCACTAACGCCCAAAATAAAAAATACTGGGTGGATCACGGTCTTGAACACGCACGCACCCGCGACGACATCGATGAACTCCAACACCGCAAACGCGAACTCAAAGAGCGGCTTTTTCGCGTCGTCGCCGACCAAACCGGCAAGCTCTTCAAGTCTAACGTTCTCACTCTCGTCTGGGCACGGCGCTTCGCTGGCTACAAACGCCCAGAACTGATTGCTCGTGATGTTAGATTATTCCGCGAACTACTCCTAAACAACAAATATCCCATCCAAATCATTTGGGCCGGCAAGCCATACCCGTTTGACTATACCGCCATCGATACATTCAATTATCTGATACGGCTCACAAAAGACTACCCGAATGCCACCGTCCTCGTCGGTTACGAACTGGAACTCTCTAGGTTTCTTAAAAATGGCTCAGATGTTTGGCTCAACAATCCCGTCGTCACTCGCGAAGCTTCGGGTACATCTGGCATGACTGCAGCCATGAACGGCTCGGTCAACCTCTCAACCTACGATGGCTGGGTATGCGAGTTCGCCGAAGATGGAAAAAATTCCTTTATCATTCCACCCGCCGATCCGTCACTTAGTCCCGAAGACCGCGATCGCCACGACCTGCTAGGGTTTTATACCGCAATGAATGAAAAAGTTCTTCCCCTCTATTACGACAAACCCACCGAGTGGAACCGTCTTGTGCTCAACTCGATGAACGACGTCGTACCGTACTTCGATGCCAACAGAATGGCTGACGAGTATTACAAAAATATTTACGTCTGATGATTGATTCGTAATGTCTCGAACTATTTTTCATGAACTCTGAATCTCTAGCAAGTTGTCTTATTTCGCTCATTGGTGCGGACAAGGTCACCACGCGCGAAGAGATTCTAACTGAAAATTCAGGTGATAAATGGTCTGCCACCCACTTGCCAGATATCGTCGTCTTCGCAGGATCCACCGCGGATGTCTCAGCGGTGTTAAAGTTTTCGAATCAAAACAAAATTCCTGTCACCACACGAGGCGCGGGCTACGGTTACGTTGGTGGCTGCGTACCCGTCCAAGGCGGAATTGTTCTCTCAACTGCACGGATGAACCGCATTCTTGGAATGCATCCAGAAGACGGTGTCGCAATCGTCCAACCAGGCGTCATCACCAAG
This sequence comes from Verrucomicrobiota bacterium, assembly GCA_009885905.1. Classification (GTDB taxonomy): domain Bacteria; phylum Verrucomicrobiota; class Verrucomicrobiia; order Verrucomicrobiales; family Akkermansiaceae; genus Luteolibacter. The sequence continues at coordinate 9,806 of VFJU01000084.1, read as the reverse complement.
GACTTGCAAGACGCTGCCCACACCGTTGGATGGGATTACCCACCGGACCCCGCTTCACGTAAGGATTGCTCGATTGGCGGGAACATCGCAACCAACGCCGGAGGGCCACGCTGTCTCAAGTACGGTGTCACACGCCACTATGTGTTAGGGTTAGAAGTTGTCCTCGCCAACGGTGAAATTCTCCGTACGGGTGGGCGACTGCACAAAAATAAAACGGGTTTCGATCTCATTGGAATTTTCACGGGCTCCGAAGGCATGTTAGGCGTTGTGACTGAGGCCACGCTCCGCCTCATCCCAAGACCAGCCAGCCGTGCGATGTTGGCAGCGATCTTTCCAGAGTTCACACTCGCTGCCGCCGCGGTTCAAGAAATTCTCAATGCGGGACACCTGCCCTCGGCGCTCGAGATCACTGACACGTTCACCCTCGATGCGGCGCGCAAGAAACTTGGTGCCGATGTTTTTCCTCCCGGTAATGCCCATCTCATCGTAGAGATCGATGGGCGTCCAGCGGCCACCTCCGCCGAACTCAATGAACTCGAACAACTACTGACCACACTTGGTGCGACGTTTATTGAGCGGGCCCATGATGAAACATCCTGTGAACGTATCTGGGCACTCCGCCGTGAATTTTCATTCTCGCTGCGTGACACAGGGCTCACCAAGCTCAACGAAGACATCGTAGTCCCGCGATCCAAGCTGGTCGAACTGGTAACCTTTGCTCGTCAGTTAGAGAAAAAAACTGGTATCCCCATCGCCTGCTTCGGCCATGCTGGCGATGGAAATATTCACACGAACTTGATGGTAAAAAATTACCAAGATCCAGTAGTACGCGCCCACGCAGACGCTGCGCTCGACGAGTTATTCACCTGGATTCTAGCAAATCAAGGGGCCATCACCGGCGAACACGGTGTCGGTCTCGCCAAAACACCATGGCTCCGCCAAGCCATCGGCGAGGTATCATTTACCACACACCAAGCACTTAAAACCGCTCTCGACCCAAACCACATCCTCAATCCGGGGAAGTTTTTAGGCTGAGTCACGTGTCCGAACTCTTCGTTGCAGATCAACGAGCCGGCGCCAGCAAAATCAATTCCAGCGAAAACCGGTTGCAGATTCCGTACACATTAGTGAAGAATCAAGCATGGATAGGTCGCACCGGTACCCGGTCATTTTCAATCCCAACGCCCGCAGCCAGAAAAACGGGCGGGTGTTGCAGTTTATCCAACGCCACGCGGAGTGCCTAGATTTGCACACCACCAAATATGCGGGTGAAGCACGTGAACTGGCGGCGCGATTTGCTGAGCAAGGTGAATCCGTAGTGATTGCAGCGGGTGGCGATGGCACGCTTAACGAAGTTGTTAGCGGACTGGTAAAGTCTAACACTATCCTTGGCGTGCTGCCTGCTGGAACCATGAATGTTTTCGCCCGAGAAATCGGCATCCCCTGCGACTCGCTCGAACAAGCCTTGTTGGTGATAGAGCGCGGCTTCGTGCAGACGGTAGACTTGTTTGGTGCTAATGGAGCGCCATTTGTCCAAATGGCTGGAGTGGGATTTGATGCATTGGTCATCGAAGAAACCTCATGGGAACTCAAAAGACGGTTTGGTCCCCTCGCGTACTTACTCGCAGCGGTCAAGGTACTCGGGTCAAAATCACCGAAACTCGAGGTGATCTGTGCGGATGGGCGGCGCGAGAAAGGGGTGGCGGTACTCGCTGGAAATGGCGCGCTCTATGGTGGCCCATTCAAAATATTTCCTAAGGCGAACAATCGCGACTCGAAGTTAGACGTGATTATATACAAGGAAGCAGGCTTCAGGCTCGTGTTAGATTCACTGCGTGGGATCATCTGTGGCGGCATAAGCCAAGGGGTCACTACCACCTATCTTCAAACATCAGAATTTACCGTAAGAGCGGACCACGTGGTTCCAGTCCAAGTGGACGGTGAATGGATCGGACGCTTTCAAGAGATACATTTTATCGAAACGGCACATCATCTAAAAGTGCTGGCACCCGAAGCACCACTCATCGGTCAGTTTTCCAATAATTTAAAATCACTGCTACAATGGCCAAGACGACCCTTGCAGCCTTCCACCTCACAAACTTCTTGAAGGCCGCCACAAAAAAAATTGTTAGGCTATGCATTCGCAGTATTATTTGCATCCTGCTTACTTCAATCCTGTTGATCGCCTACGCAAACTTTGCGGCGACTTGGAACTCACGTGGACGACTTTTCAGCCAAGTCAAAGATCTCCCAACGACTGAGGTTGGATTAGTCTTCGGAACCACTGACCGCGTGAACGGGCGAGACAACCTGTACTTCCGTTATCGAATTGATGCGGCTATCAAAGTTTGGAAATCAGGCAAAATCAATACGCTGATTGTCTCGGGAGACAACCGAAGTCAATACTACAACGAGCCTGAAAAAATGAAACAGGCACTGGTAGAAAGAGGAATTCCCAGCAAACGAATCGTTTGTGATTATGCGGGCCTGCGAACTCTTGATTCGGTCGTAAGGGCTAAGGAAATCTTTGGTGCAAAATCGATTCTCTTCATCTCTCAACGGTTCCAAAATGAACGCGCGATCTATCTAGCAAAATCTAATGGCATCGACGCCTACGGATTTGATGCCCAAGACGTGGCCACTCAAGCGGGCCTTAAAACAAAATTGCGTGAAGTCGGTGCTCGTGTAAAAATGTGGTTAGACGTGCATATCCTCATGACACGACCTCTTCACCTTGGCGACAAAATCAAGCTCCCTGAGTAGGTCGTGTAATCGGCCGAGGCGCATATTCATCGTCCTCTAACTTTTTCACTCGCCGCTCTTGTTCAATCCACCTCTCAAGCCTGCGCCGCTTCACGGATGGCTTCGAGTTCTTCCCAACGGGTGTAAAGTTTAGCAACCTTGGCCTTGTCCGCATCGAGTTTCTCGACGAGTTCGGGGATTTCCGCAAAGCGTTTTGCTTGAAAATCCGGATCGTGCAACAGGGCCTCAAGTCCCTCAGCTTCTTTTTCAATGGCAAGAATCGCGGTCTCCATGCCTTCGAGTTCGTTTTTCTCGTTGAACGTCAGTTTACGACCTTTTTTAGCTACGGGTGCGGCGGCAGATTTTTGTTTTGCTGCAGCATCCCGTGCGGCGGCTTGGGCTTGGATTCTTTGCGCGGACTCTCGGGCTTGGCGCTTTTCGAGGTAATAGGAATAATTTCCCGCCTGTACGGCAATACCATCGTCTTCAAAGGCGATAATTTGATCACAGATACGGTCGAGGAAATAGCGGTCATGGGAAACTACAATCACTGACCCATCAAAAACCGCGAGGGCTTCTTCCAGCATACGGAGAGACGGCAGATCAAGGTCGTTGGTTGGCTCATCTAACACAATTACATTACCGCCGTTTTTCAAAACCTTCGCCAACATCAGTCGTGCTCGCTCTCCTCCAGAAAGAAGATCGACCCGTTCGTTGATGCGTTTGTCATCGAAAAGAAAGCGTCGGAGATAATTGCGCGCGCCGAGCGATTGATTACCAAACATCAACTTTTCGTTGCCGTCAGAAATTTCATCTAACAATGATCCCGTGCCATCAAGTTGCATTCGAGTCTGGTCAATGTAGTTCACCTTAACCCGCTTGCCAGTGACGGCGCTGCCTTCATCTGGATCGATCTGGCCGAGGCAGAGTTTGAGCAAGGTCGTCTTGCCAACCCCATTGCGCCCGACGATTCCGGTGCATTGGCCAGGACGCAAACTTAATGTTAGATTTCGAAACAACCAACGTGGAAATTTTTCTGATCCCACATTTACGCCAGCGCCCTCCAATTCGACGACGATGTTACCCAAGTCAGGTGGTGGTGGAATAAGCAGATCCATTTCTCGTTCCTCGGGGGGGGCCTCCATGCCTTCGATTTCATAAAACTTGTCCAAGCGAGTGCGCTGTTTAGTGCCACGTGCCTTCACTCCTGATCGGACCCACTCGAGTTCTTCCCGCAAGAAACGCTGACGGCGGCGCTCGGTCTGACCGGCAATTTGCTGGCGGATGGCCTTGGATTCGAGAAATGCGGTGTAATTTCCCGGATGAGAAAATGCGCGCCCTTGGTCGATCTCGATGATCCGCGTGGCGATGACGTCGAGAAAGTAACGGTCGTGTGTGACAAAGATCACCGCGCCAGGAAAACCTTTCAAATATTCTTCTAACCAACGGATAGACTCTGCATCGAGATGGTTTGTCGGCTCGTCGAGAAGCAGCAGATCGGGCTGACAAGCGAGGGCACGGCAGAGCGCGACTCGGCGTTTCTCTCCGCCTGATAGTGGACCGACGATGGCATTCAGCGGCGGCGTACCAAGCGCGGTGGACGCTGCTTTAATCCGTGCATCAAGATTCCAACCGTCTGCGTGATCGATGAGATGCAGAAGGTCGTTGAGTTCGGCATCGCTGCCGTCTCCATTTTCATAGCGACGGATGGCCTCAACGATATCAGCGGCACCTGAGGCGATATTTTCCTGCACGGTGAGATCCGCATTAAGCTCGAATTCTTGTGGGAGGTAACCGACACGAAGAGCGCGGCGTAGCGAAATTTCGCCTGAGTCCGCCATTTGCTCTCCGGTTAGAATCTTGAGCAACGAAGTTTTTCCACAGCCATTGCGACCAACCATACCCGTTTTCTCACCTGCGGAAACGGCGAGAGTGACACCGTCCAGTAATGTTTGGTAACCGTAGGTTAGGCGAATTTCGTTGGCAGAGAGGAGGGTGGACATGAATCGGTGCGGATGTTGCCTATCTTGCGCCAAACGTCCATCCCAGATGCACGCTTAGGGCATTCCAGTTACAGGCTGCGACGACCTTGCATGGCCCTTAGAAGTGTGAGACCGTCGGCATGCTCAAGCCCACCACCCGCCGGCAAGCCCTGAGCGATGCGGCTAAGCCGACAACTCCTACCGCGCAAGATTGCGGCCAGATAGTTCGCGGTCGCCTCGCCTTCCACGTCCGAGCCAAGCGCGAGAATCACTTCAATTTCCTCGGTGGCCGACTCGATCCGGCGTATCAGCGGTTGGATCCGGAGATCCTCAGGCGACACTCGGTCAAGTGGCGAGAGCTTGCCACCGAGACAATGGTAACGACCACGAAATGCGCCGGAGCGCTCCAAGGGCAGCACGTCGGTGGCTTGTTCGACCACGCAGAGGATACGATCGTCACGGCTGGGGTCGTCACAAACATCGCAGCCAGATTCAGTGGCAAAAAATCCGCACGTCGAGCAAGGCCTAACCATGTTTTTTGCGACTGACAATGAATCTGCTAGAAGCAAAGGGGTCGCTTTGGGGCTTTGTAAAAGCCAAACCGCGATGCGTTCGGCACTACGGGGTCCTATGCCAGGCAAGCGCTTAAGTTCACCAACAAGGAGCTTGACGGGTTCTGGAAAATCAACGGAACGCATAATATCTAATCATTTTATGATTGGTAATGATCGCATGCCATTTGATGTCTGCTTGCGTAGATCAAAGCGCAAATCCCAGCCCAAAAAGTAGCGATCAACGGCGCTCCGATGTTTGGAGCGTGAGCCGCGAGACTAAGGACTGGTGCCCACGCCGCAACCAAAGTCACCGCGGTGACCCACAAAACAACGCGGCGCCAAGTGCCCGCAACGCTTAGCAGGGTGAATGAAAGCCAAAAGGCAAATGTGAAGGCGGCAAGCCAAACCACCCACTCGGCTAAGGTCTTGGGGTAGCTCGAGAACTTTCCGTTAGAAACAATATTTGCAATGACCCAATTCACTTGAACGAGGATACCTAGAGCACTGAGCCCAACAACTAATAGAATTGATAAAGCCCCAATCGCTGATGCAGGCACCAATACGTGACCGACTGGAAGTTGTTGTATTCGTTTATTCAAAATCTTTTTTTCCTCATGAAGCTTTCCTCAAACGGTGGCTCGGCTGCCACGGCACGGTTGACCACTAACACCGGTTGGATCGCTCCTTCTTCTAATAGAAAATGCATTGTGCCTGATACTTTAACCCAAGCATTTTCTGGAAAATCGGGTGGCATCTTACCGAATTCAAGCACGATTGGAATCACTTGGCTGTCCGCCGCACAGCAGGTGATGAAAAGTCGGTAGAGTCTTTTGCGCGAACCGTCTGCATTACGGACTTTTTCATCGATCCAACGACCTTCGGTTTCGACTTTGAGACCTTCGAGCAAGGCCTGCATTTCGCGATCCGCAGAGGAGAAAAACAATTCCATCAGACTGAACTCAAGAAAACCGTCGGAAGTCATGCGGTGACTTTTTTCAATGTCCGCCATGGTCAAAGCAGGGATACTTGCGGCGAGAAATGGTGACAACGTCGAGGGCGGCGCTGCATAAAGCCCCTTCCGTCCAAGTGCGGCTACGGAGTACTCGTCACGAGTCCACGCGACGGATAGCGCGACCGGTACTATCATCAACAACACAGCGGTCACCGGGTGCATGTCGCCACCGTCGTGATCATGCGTATCATCTTCATTCGCGTGGTCATGACAGCAGTCGATTTTTTGTCCGGCTGTTAGCAAATTGAAAAGCCCAAGCACGGCAAGGCCTAAGCCACCCGCGAAGGCGATAAGTCGGAAGTCTGGCGCGAGGTAGTGATTGATTCTTCCACTGCTATAAAAATACAACAAGACGCCACTCCATCCAAGAACTGCTAGAGAAAACAAGATGAGGCGAGTCTTCGATTTCATTTTGCTTGGAAGACGAGTTGTTGCCAGAAGATCGAGATGCCACCGATTGCAAAAAACAATCCGATGGCAAGCAGGAAGATGAAACGCTTACGCAAGACCGTCTGATAGAGAAAGAGCAGTTTCACATCCATCATCGGCCCGAAGGTTAGAAAAGCAAGTTTTGCACCCCACGAAAATTTCGCAAGCGTCGCGGCAATGAATGCGTCCGAGGTGCTACAAAGGCTTAAAACGAAGGCCAACCCCATCAACGCGGCCGGCGCAGCCGTGGGATTTTTCGCGAGGGAGTCCAGCCACTCCGCGCCTGGTGCGATGCCTGTGTTGAACAATGCGGTGATCGATACGCCGATCGAAAAGTAGACCGCCACGTCGATAAAGTCTCTCAACGCAGAGCGTAACGCGGCGGTCAATCGGTGATCTGGCGCCGGCTCTTCGTGCGAGTGGTGATCATGTTCGTGGGAATGATCGCAGCAAGATTTGCCGTGCTGGTGGCTCGCCTCGGCTTCTGATTCATTTTTCAAACTCTCTACGAGTTGCGACTTCAGCACCGCGGAGAGCGGCAGCTTCGAAACGATAAGACCCACCCCTGCGGCGATGAGGAAACCGAGTAATAAGCGCGAACTGGTCATCATTTCCGCACCCTGACCTTGGAATGCCTTCCAAGTACTCAGCGCGGTGATCGGATTCACGATAGGCGCCGCAAGCATGTAGGTGAGCGCGCACGACACCGGCAGACCCTTTTTCACCAATCGTCGGATCACCGGCACGACCGCGCACTCACAAACGGGAAAAACCGCCCCCATCAACCCGGCCACTAAGATAGCGAAGAATTTGTTTTTTGGTAAAAACCGGTCCATGGTTCCCGCTGGCAGGTACACATCGATGAACCCACTGATCAGTGTTCCGAGCAAAATAAACGGTAATCCCTCGAAAAGGATGCTCAGAAACGCTAGCGCGAAGTCCTGTTGTGAGTCGGGCGACATCGGCGTGAGCAAACGCTGGACAGGCAAATCTGTCAACTGGCAGTGCCTGTCGAAAACATCTCCTTGGTTTCGGACGCAATTTGGGCTTTAATTTGAGTGCGGAAGTGACGAATTCACCCCTAATTTTTGCACACCGCACTTCTCGTCATGTCCAACCGCTTACGGGCCTACCTCGCCGCTGCCGCATTTCTTGGTGCCATCGGCCTGCTTTGGTTCGCACAAATCCAAGAATTTTCCAGACCGCCACAAGCGAAATCTACCCCGGCAGCCTCTCTGGAAGCACCTACAATTTCCGACTCGAGCCGGACTCAACGAAGGATTGACCCCACCGCCACGCAGATCGATTCCGAGGAAATCTGGGAATTAAACATTGGTGGTCAACCACTTGTGATCGCCATCGCTCTCGATGAGGCCTGCTTGAAGGACGCAGACGGTAACGAAACCATCGCTCAGCTCACACCACCTGCCACTCTGGCAACATTGCCCGCCCGCCTCGCTGCACTCAGCGCTCCCAGGGGGGTCTTCCCCGTCGCCTATCTCGTTGGAGAAGAGCGATCCATCTCGAGCCGTCGCATCGTGACCGCGGATCTCCGAATTCAACTCGACGACGAAAACCCCGAAAAAATCGCTTCACAAAACCAATTGGTCATCAAAGACCGCCCATCTTACGCCCCCGACTGGGTGGTGATGAGCGCGCGGGATCCCTTCGCCGCCCTCGAGGCGATGGTCAAGCTACGCGGTGTGCGGAAAGTGGCCTCTGCCGATGTTCTGCTCGCGGTGCAACATTCTTCGCGCGCTTTACCGAACGACCCACTGGTCGCCAATCAATGGCATTTAAAAAAAACCAGCGGTTCCAGCGTCGGCACGGATGTTAACATCGAGAGCATTTGGAATTATCCCGCAGCCACCGGCAGCCGTGGCGCAGGCATCCGCATCGGTATCGTCGATAACGGTCTCGAAACTGCCCATCCCGATCTAGCAGCCAACGTCGACACTACGATCGACAAAGATTGGAACGGCGGCGACTTGAACCCCAACCCGAGTGGGGAGAATCATCACGGAACCGCTTGTGCTGGAAGTGCCGCCGCCACGGGCAACAACAACCTCGGCGTTTCTGGCACTGCACCAAATGCCACGCTCGTCGGCATGCGACTTACCGCCTCCGCTGTCGATGATAGCCAAGAAGCGGATGCCATGATCTATCTGTCAGATCTCATTCATATTAAATCTAACAGCTGGGGCCCCGGTGACTCGGGCTACACCCTTCTGGGCCCTGGTCCACTGACTGAGCTGGCATTACAAAGCGCCGCTACCAATGGTCGCGGTGGCAGGGGCACCATCTTCGTCTGGGCCGGTGGAAATGGCGGTGAAAATGGCGATAACGCTAACTACGATGGCTATGCGAACTCGATTTACACCATCGCCATCGGAGCCACCGACTCGACAGGTTCCCGCGCAAATTACAGCGAGCCTGGATGCAACATCGTCGCCTGCGCACCTTCCGGCGGCAGCCTCTACATTACCACCACCGACCGCACCGGCAGTGCAGGCTACAACAGCGCCAGCAGTGATAGCGGTGGCGACTACGCCAGCGACTTTACCGGCACATCTTCGGCGGCTCCGAGTGCGGCTGGGATTATAGCTCTCATGTTAGAGAAGAATCCAACACTCGGTTGGCGGGACGTACAGGAAATTCTAATCAAATCTGCATTCAAAATCAAACCCACCGACACAGGCTGGGCGACGAACGGGGCCGGCATTCCTTTCAACCATGACTTCGGCGCCGGCCTTATCGACGCCACCGCGGCTGTCAATCTCGCTGCCAGTTGGATCAATTTGCCCGATCAAATCAATGCCACTTCCACCCAAACGGATCTAAACGCTGGCATCGCTGACAATGACGCTAATGGTATCACTCGCACCTTCAATCTCGATAATTCTAACATCCGCGTCGAACAGATTATCCTCAAGCTCAGCGCCACCCATGACGCTCGTGGCGATCTGGAAATCACCCTCACCTCGCCCAGTGGTATGGTCAGCAAGCTGGCCGCTGTCCACTCCGACACCGGCAACAATTACTCGGACTGGACATTTAGCTCAGTCCACTGCTGGGGCGAGCTTTCCA
>VFJU01000425.1 GCA_009885905.1 Verrucomicrobiota bacterium | reverse complement strand
TCCGTTGCAAACGGCGCTTACCCAACCATCCAAACACTGAATGGATACCTAACAATTACCTACACCCGTTTGAAGGGACGCTTTGATTTTACATGTATCGTCGAGGTTTCCGGTAATCTAACTGCTTGGAATTCTGGCCCGGGGTTCACTCTTCAAACTGCGGTCGTCTCGCTAGATGCCACCCGCGAGCAGGTGACGGTGAGGGATACGATTCCGACGAGTGGTGTTCATCAGCGGTTCATGCGTCTTCGAGCGACCTACTCGCCATGAATGTTTCACGCAAGCCCACCCGTGTGGCATATCCAGAGGGGTTTGCGCTTGTTGTCACGCTCTCACTGATGATTTTGCTGACCGTCATCGCGGTCGGTTTGCTCTCGCTGAGCGCGATCAGCCTGCGTTCCTCCGCCACCGGGGAGGCGCGGGCCCGAGCGACGGCAAATGCTCGCATGGCGGTCATGCTGGCCATCGGTGAGCTTCAAAAGGAAACCGGCGATGACCGCAGGATCACGGCCGATGCCTCCATTTTTCCATCTGCTAGGCAAAGTCACCTCGTTGGGACTTGGTCGTCGTGGACGCCCGAATTCGACAAGAATCCGGATCAGAGTGCGCCGGACTACTCGAAGCCGAAGACCGATCTATTCCGTTCGTGGTTGGTTTCGGCGCCCGATCCAGCGGTTCTCAGGAAAAAGGAATGGTCAGAGACGAACGTCGATCCAAGCTGGATACGCCTTTTTTCGACCCGCCGCGCCGGCTTCGATCTAAGTGCACCACCCGTTACGGTCTCCAAAGGTGCGTATGCATGGGCTGTGACCCAAGAGAACACAAAAGCCAAAGTCAACGTCGCCGGTCCGGATGCAGCCGCCATGGACAACACCGCCCTGCAAGTCCAGCGCCGCCCATCGCTGGCCCTTGGCACCGCACTCAAGCACCCCGCCGGCGGCTGGAAACTGCGGGCGAACCGTTTGATTTCGTTCGATCAAATCGCGCTGGATCGCGATCTAATGCCCGATCCCGCAGCACTACCGACCGCGGGGGCCAGTTTCACCACTCACGCGCAGGGATTGCTCACGGACGTGGTGAAGGGAGGGCTCAAGGTGGATCTCAATCTCGGTTTTGAAATGGACGACTCGGATTTCAAGCGTGTGTCGTGGAGCGGAACTCCCAATCCATTCCACTCGCCCAATGCCAATATGGGTTTCTCATCGCCGGTATCCTACAAGGGTCAACGGGCCTTATTCCGACCGCTGGTGGAAAACCCTATCATCTCTAACATCACTGACTACAGCGAGGTGAAAATCGACGACCGCTTCCTGGCTGCGGGTGTTCCCACCTTCGACCACCTGCGTTCGTATTACCGAGTGCCCTATCATCTTTATGGTGGAACCTCGCCGACGGTTGCCTGGCGCGGAGCCGATCATGTCGCAGCAAACATTCCTGACGCATCAGGCGGCAGCCAATTCTCACCCGCCAAGCCACCCAGCGGAACAACGTCCAGTCTCGCCATCCGCCCGATACTTAATCGGATGATCTATCTTCTCAGCGTGAAATTTGTTAGGCCCGCCGGTGGCACCAGCCCGATCCGAATCCGGCTGGTGCTCACGCCTGTCATCGCGCTGTGGAACCCTTACAATATCGCGCTCGAAATGCAGGGGGCGTACGCCTTTCCATGGATGGATATGCCGTTTCAAATGACCTGGAAAAAAAATAACGTGCAGTTCGGCGATTTCGTTCTGGCCGTGATGATGGGTCAGGATTCATGGGTTCCCCGTCAAGCGAGTCCTTATTTCAGGTGTGATTTGAGTGCAGACGGCAACGACATGACGAAAGCCATCCGCTTTGAATCCGGCGAAGTCCGTGTGTTCGTGCCTTCATCGGCGACTCCCACTCTTTACAACAGAAAAGAGACTTTGTTAGAAAAACGTTCCTTGAAGATGCGTCCGGTGGCGGATGTTCAGGACCTCAATCTAACCGGTGGATTTGAAATCCCGATGGAGGATGGAATCTATGGTAAAACTCTTTCAGCGCTCCGAGACACTGATAAAATCACCCTGAAAATCGAAACTTATCAACAACTAGGAAAAGGATTTCATTACTTCGTCTCGCTTGTCGATGCCGCCCGCCAGCAGGCGATCTCCGATGTGCAGATCCTCAATCTAACTCCCGTCTCACTGCCAGAGTCCGCCCCCATGCTCGCGTCCGCATTGCTGCAAGCTCCTCCCCAACCTTACGCGGTCATCGAGACGTTTCACCGCACGGCAAAGACCGTTGATGGATCCTCCAACTCTGACCTTGTCTATTCAACCAATCCCCGTCAGGCATCGATCAACCATCAACTTGCCGCAGGCTCGTTTAGCGTGGCTCCGCACTATCAATCCACCCTGCGCGATGTGGCATCCTTTGATGGCGCGATTCAGACAAGCTTTGACGGCAGACGTTCTTACTGGGGGGCGACTAACAGTCCGCCAGAAGGTAAGGATCATTTGCCGTTTTTCGAAATACCGCGCGAGCCGCTGCTTTCCTTGGCATCCTTTCAGTCCGCGGACCTCGCGTCATCCGCTTTCTCGTCCGCGAACCAGTTTGCTAACAGCTGGGCATCACCTTACCTCGGTCTTGCCAAAGTGGCGTCCGCCAACAGCGCCCCCATCCCCGGCGTTCCAGTCTATGACACCCCCTATCTCACCAACGAGGCGCTGTGGGATGGGTTCTTCTGCAGCGGTGCCGTGCCCACGCTCATGCCCGCGTCCAGTGGCAGCCCGGCGTCAGCGTGGAGCAATCCTATCGCCAATGTGGTGCGCCCACTTCGCGATGTGGTGACGGAATTTGTAAAGGACCCCGAGGGCAAACCGCTTGCTAACAGCCGCATGAGACTGAACAAGGGAGGCCTTGCCGATGCAGATCTTGTGAAGCGCCTGCTCGATCCCGAGGGTTGCACCCGCATCGCCGCCCATCTGAGCGTGGACGGAGCCTTTAACGTCAATTCCACGGATGTCGAGGCGTGGACGGCGGTGCTTTCCGGCCTGCGTGGCGAAGCATTTCAGGTTGAGGGCGGAACACCATCGCCACTATCACTATCAACCCAAACGGTATTTCCGAGATTCCGCCATCCTTCCGGAAAAACGAACGATAACTGGAATGGATTTCGCGCCTTGGATGATACCCAAATCCGAACCCTTGCGAAAAACCTCGTTAGGGAAATTCGCTTGCGTGGGCCATTCCTGTCGCTCGGCGAGTTCGTCAACCGCCGCGTCGAGAACAGCTCCCTTGGAAAAAGCGGTGCCATCCAGGCCGCGATCGACGCAAGCAAGCTGAACGATCAGGCCAATCAGGAAAACTTCACCACCACCAGTTACCCCTCGGAAGCGAAAAACCACATCATCGCAGACACCGGCGTCGGCATTCCAGGATTCTTGACTCAGGCCGATGTACTCCAGTCGCTTGCCCCCGTGATCACCGTGCGCTCGGACACCTTCACCATCCGCGGTTACGGTGAGGCCCGCGATGCTGGCGGGAAAATCATCGCCCGGAGTTGGTGCGAGGCGGTCGTCCAACGCACGCCACGCTTCGTGGATCCCACGGACGCGGCGGATGCCGCCATCGCATCGATTACGCCCACTAACCAAGCGTACGGTCGCCGGTTTGAGATTGTCTCATTTCGGCTACTTTCCCCTGCGGACATTGGATAGACTCCCCGAACCGTGAACAAACCCATGCTGACCTCTCTCCCACGATACTTACTGATTCTTCTCAGTTTTCTAGCAGGACATGAATCACTGATCGCGGCTTCCATTCGCTTTCTACCGTGGGACCATTCCGTCGCTGCGCGCAAAATTGCCTTTCAACATGGCAAGGATGTTGTAAATCTAACACTTCATCCTGACCAACGATCTATCCTCATCAAATGCACTGATGGTGAGGAACCACTTCAGCTCGTAGCCCTCGACCGCGTCCGCCCAGATGGCACGCCCGAAAGCCTCGCCGTCAAGGTGCCTACCGGGATCGAGTCCCCATTGATCTTGATTCTACCGGACGCGATGCATCCCACCGGTCTGCGTTGTTTTGTCATCGAAGATTCGTCAGCCAACTTCGCTTGGGGAAGCATGCGCTTCGTTAACTCCACCGGTAAAGGTCTCCTCGTTCGGCATGACAAGACCATCAAAGAATTACCTAACACATGGACTCCGGTCGATATTTCGCCCGGTGGCGACGCCCGTAACGCGGGCGTGCAAGTGGCCGCTCGCGACGACACCAAGACCATCCTCTACTCCGCCGTTTGGAGGCATGATCCCAATATCCGAAAACTAATTTTTGTGGTTCCCGG
>VFJU01000544.1 GCA_009885905.1 Verrucomicrobiota bacterium | reverse complement strand
TCACTCTGGTTGGCGGGCCGAATCCGATGAACCTCCAGCCTGGCGATCAACTCACCTTGCGGGACGCGCTCTACTCCGCGCTCCTTGGCTCGGATAATCTCGCGGCGCTTACCATTGCCGATCATGTCGGGCGGGAAATCCTCAACCGCCGCGGTGGCACGAGTGATCCAGTGGCGATTTTCGTGGCCGAAATGAACCAGCTGAGTAAGGCGCTTGGAATGACTAACAGCCGATTTGTGAATCCACATGGCCTCGACCGTTCGGGTGCGAAGGGCTACTCTAGCGCGGCGGACATGGCCAAGCTTTCGATTTACGCGATGCGAAAGAATGCCTTCACGTTTATCGTCCGGCAAAAGGAACGCAATGTGAGCGTGACCCATGCGACAGGTAAGAAAAGCTTTCGCGTAATGAATTCTAACGAGCTTGTCGGTGAGCTTGGAATTTTAGGCGTGAAAACCGGCACCACCAATGCAGCGGGTCCTTGCGTTTCAGTTTGCATGGACAGAGAGCCCTTGGTTCGTGCGAAGCCAGATGGTTCCAAAGGCGCGACCCCACGGCGTTTGATTGTGGTGCTCCTCAATGATACTAACAGATTTAACCACGCTCGGAGCTTGATTCGTCTGGGTTGGGAGTTATATGATCCATGGTTGGCCTCAGGTGCACCAGTCCAAGATCGTGGGCGCGAAATTCTTAGCGTTCCAACGCCTCAGTAAGAGAATTTTTTAGTTAGTCACCGATCTCATGCGAATTGGTATTTTAAATAGCGGCGGCGATTGTCCGGGTCTGAACGCGGTGATTCACGGCGTAGTCGGCGCGGCGGCGCAACTTGGTTGTGAGGTGATTGGCTTCCGAGACGGATTTGAGGGAATGCTGCCACCCGGCGACTACGTGATTCTTAGGCCGCAAGACACCATCGGGATTCTCAAATTAGGTGGCACCATTCTTGGGTCAACGAACAAGGGGCACTTCGGCGCAAAAATCGAAAAGGGCGAGGTTTCTGAAGTCCCAAGCGATATCATCGCGAAGGCCAAGAAGACCATGGACAGTCTTGGAATCGGCGCTCTCATCATCGTCGGTGGTGACGGATCATTGACCACAGGTCTGCAACTTTTTCGCAATGGTTGGCCGATCATTGGCGTGCCGAAGACCATCGATAACGACCTCAGTGCGACGGCTTTCACCTTCGGATTTGATAGCGCCGTTTCAACAGTGGTCGATGCACTGGACCGACTTCACACGACTGGAGAAAGCCACAAGCGAGTGATGGTGTTAGAAGTCATGGGTCGGCACGCCGGTTGGATTGCGCTGTGGGGTGGAATCGCGGGTGGTAGTCACGTAATCCTGATTCCCGAAATTCCATTTTCATTTGAAAAAATAGCAGCATTTATCAAACGCCGTGAAGCTCAGGGATATCACAGTACGCTTGTGGTGGTTGCTGAAGGTGCGCTTATGCCCGAGGGCGAAATGGTAACGCTTGGCACATCGGGTGAGGGTGAAATCCGTCTCGGCGGAATCGGCGAGCGAGTCGCGTTAAGGATCCAGGAAGCCACAGGCAAGGACACGAGGGCGTGCACACTTGGTCATCTCCAACGGGGTGGATCACCCACTGCGTTGGACCGGATCCTCGGCATGCGATTTGGAGTGATGGCGGTGAGACTTGCGGTAGACGGAAATTTCGGAAGGATGGTCAGTTATCAAGCCTATCACGTTGATTCCGTGCCGATCGAAGAGGCCGTTCATCAACTCCGTTTGGTATCACCGGAAAGCGAATTGGTCGTGGCGGCCAAGGCTGTGGGAATTTGTTTTGGTGACTGATCTGTTTTCAGCTTTCACCCTTCACCAAACTCTTCATAGTCGTCAGCAGTGATTGGCATGTAGCCTGATTCAATCAACTCACACCAACTATATTTACCAATGTCCTCTGATCCACTTCTTCAACTTCTTCGTCGTAAAGCACGTATTTCGGATCAAGAGTTGGCGGACATACTCTCATCCACTCCGCAGGTGGTCGCCGCTCGCGTTGCTGCATGGGAAGCGGATGGCACGATCTGCGGATACCACGCGGTGATCGACCCCGAGGTCACTGGCGACAATTCTGTTTCGGCTTTCATTGAAGTGAAAGTGACGCCCGAGCGTGGTGGTGGCTTTGATCGTTTGGCAATGCGGATTGCACGCTTTGATCAAGTCGTATCGTGCTACTTGGCGAGTGGCGGTTACGATTTAATGGTCGTCGTAGAGGGGGCGGATCTTCGTGAGGTAGCTCGTTTCGTTTCGGAAAAACTCAGTTCGTTAGACGGAGTGATTTCTTCCGCCACACATTTTCGCCTGAAGACCTACAAGGAAAATGGCTTTGTCTTTGAGAAAGAATCTTCCACTGAGCGTTTGGCCATATCGCCGTGAGCGGCTTACTTTGTCGTTTGTTCTAATGCGAGGGAAACCACGTGCCTGACTTGATCGGTGACCTCGTCCAAGCTGCCTGAGCTGTTGATAACCCGCGCGTAGGTCTCGTCCTTGAGCGATAAAAAGACCTCGCGACAATGTTGAAGATTTTCGCGTTTTTCAAACTCATTGGCGATGTCACCGCGTTCACCGATGCGCTGCATCGCCTTTTCTACATCAAGATCCATGATGAGCAGTAAATCCGGAACCGGCGCAAACTCCTCGTTTTTTCGCCGGATCTCCGATGGGTCTAATCCACGGACTCCCTGATAGGCCATCGAGGAAAAATAGTATCGGTCTAAAATCACTACCTTACCCGCAGCGATGGCTGGCTTGATCAATTCGTCCACGTGTTGGCGGCGGTCATGAAGAAAATGCTGAAGTTCATCATCAGCTGATAGACGTCCGGTGGCTGCGGACTCACGCAGGATTCGCCCCCATGGACCATCGGTCGGTTCGCGGCTAATGACGACCTCACGCCCTTGGTTGGTGAACCAATCGCTGAGGCGTTTCACTTGGGTCGATTTGCCGGTGCCATCGATGCCTTCGATAACAATAAAAAGTCCGCTAGAAGTCATGTTAGTTGTATCTGGATTTTAGGTGGGCGAGGTAGTCATCCGTGCTTGGAACATTGCCAGTCGCATGGCGGATGAGCTCGGTGGGATCCATCGTGGCTCCATGTGAATGCACCGATTTTGTCAACCAAGCGAGCAAAGGTGCGTAGTCTGCTTGTTCGATTGCGGCGGCGACGACTGAGTCTCTTTTCGCTGCGGCAAACAACTGGGCGGAGTTGATATTTCCGAGCGTGTAAGTTGCAAAGTACCCCATACCACCCATCGACCAATGAATGTCTTGCAAGCATCCGTGGCGGTCGTCAGGTGGGTTGAATCCGAATAGTTCGCGGAATCCTTCATTCCATGCGTGAGGCACATCGGGTACGGACAGGGTGCCATTCATCATCCGCCGCTCGAGATCAAAACGCAGTAAAATGTGCAAATCGTAAGTGGCTTCATCCGCCTCGACTCGGATGGGTGAAAATTCGGCGCGCCAGAGGTGGTTGAGGAAAGATTGTAACGAAAAATTTGTTAGTTGTGGAAAAATTTCTTGCGCCACTGGATACCATTTTTCCCAAAATGATCGTGAGCGACCAACGTGGTTTTCCCACAAACGTGATTGTGATTCGTGAATCCCTAAGGAAACGGGTTTACCAGAAGGTAAGCCGAAATCACTAACAGGTAATCCTTGTTCATAGAGACCGTGGCCTGCCTCATGCAGAACCCCAGACAGTGATGAGGTAAAATCAGATTCGAGGTAGCGGTTAGTAAGTCTAACATCGCGTGGGCCGAGCGTGGCGCAAAAAGGATGGGTCGTTGTATCGATCCGACCCGCTTGAAAATTGAACCCAATCGCCTCAGCCACTTGGGCGTTGAATTTCTGCTGTGCGGCAATCGGGTAAGGACCGAGTGGCAGGCATGAACGCTGCGCGGAAGATTTTTCCACGGCTTGAGAGGAAATATCTCGAAGAGCGGGTCGCATGGCATCGAATAAATCGGCGACGGCTGTGGTACTGGTGGCGCGTTCGTATCCATCTAACAGTGCGTCGTAAGGCTCACTATCATAGCCCCAGAGTTCTGCTTTTTCTCGGGCAATTTCTAACAATTTTTCAAGGTGTGGGGCAAAAGATGAAAAGTCCGAACGCTTCCTAGCGTCTGCCCATGAGTGTTTAGCGAGCGAGCAGGCCATTGAGTCGCGGGTAACCAATTCAAGAGGTAATTTGGTGGCACGGTCGAACTCGCGTCGTAGTTCCTTGAGATTTGCCGCCAAGATTGGTTCGCTATTTTGTGTTGTAGTTTCGGCGAATTCCAAATCATTTTTCCATGCGTTAGAGGTTGCGAGCTCGTGGGCACGCGCCGCGAGCCATGCGAGTTGGTCTGCCCGGTACTGGGTCGCGTGGTGAGGTAGGTAGGTCTCTTGGTCCCAATCGAGGACGGCTGCGGAGGACTGAATGATGGCAAGTTCGCGAACTTTATCGAAAATCGGCATGACGGATTCCTGAACGAATCCCTCAGCAAGGCAAAGATCGAAATTTAACTTGTTCTTTCAATGCATAGAAATGTCCAAGTGGCGGGGGGATTCAGGATTTTAACGTCCCATCTATTACACGACTAAGCACTGGTACCATGGTAGCCTGTTTGGTAGTACTTTTCCTCTAACGATAATTCGAGGGCCTAGAAATTAACTAGGCCGCAAACAGCGACCCAATTGAATCGGCAATTGAGTTAATATCCTGCGATTCAGTGAATCGGATTAGTCATTGCCCAAATCTTACTTGCGGCCATGGAGGCTGGAGGCTTTTCCATTTTCATGAGGGCTTTTCTCATTTTTGCTAAAGCAGAGTTTTGAAGTTGGCGTATCCGTTCGCGGGAGACTCCAAATTCGCGCCCGACATCTTCGAGAAGCATTGGCTTCATGCCCGTGAGCCCAAAGCGCTCATCGATGATTCGGCGCTCGCGCTCGTTGAGGATGGATAACAGACCACCAATTTCAGCATGAATATTTTTGTCAGAAAGCATTTCAAGCGGATCGGAGGCGGACTCGTCGCTGATGATCTCACCATATTCTGCTGCTTCGCCATCGTTGATTGGCGCATCGAGAGATGATGGTCGTTGTGCGGCCTGCTTGAGCATCGCAATTTTTTGACGCGGCAACCCTAGTTCAGTGGCCAGTTCGTCATCGGTTGGTTCACGCCCGAGTGATTCTGCAAGCATTGAGGAAATTCTGCGCATCCTTGCAATTTTATCAACCATGTGAATGGGCAGGCGGATGGTCTTGGATTGGTTCGCAAGAGCACGTTTGATCGATTGCTTGATCCACCATGCGCCGTAGGTAGAAAGTTTTCCACCCTTGTTTGGGTCGAACCGCTCCACGGCATTCATTAGACCGATATTTCCTTCAGAAACTAGGTCGCTGAGCGAAAGCCCGTAACCCGAATAGTCATGGGCAATTTTTACGACCAATCTGAGATTTGCCTTAATCATCTGGGTCCGAGCTTCCTCATCGCCCATCTTGATACGCTCGGCGAGTGCGGTCTCCTCTTGAACAGTGAGCAGGGGAGTTTTGGAGATTTCTCGGAGATAAAGTTTTAAGCTGTTGTCTGTGTCGTAGGCCATAATGTGATGGATTAAGAGTTACATTCAATCATTCGTCATCGAAGGGGATACAGATTCAAAATTCTGATAAAAATTCAAAAATGTCGAACGAATTGTTTTTTGAATCTGAATCGAAATTATCAACGAATCACAATTAAATGACTAATTGTGCGTAAGCTATAGTCGTTGAAAGTTAATTTGTGTGTGATCTAGCTGAAATATCTTGGACCAAGACGCTTTTTTTGTCGCCGCGAAAAATTGCGGTCTTTTTTTGCCTCGATGATAAATTAACGCATCCAATTTGGCGGTGGGGACGAATTGAACTGCTGTCATCGTCTCCCAAATTTAAAACAAGAAGTTTTGGACATCGGGCGAATAGTGATTACGGTCTTTCGTTGAGAGTGAATTTAACCGATTCAAGACCTTCTGAGAATATTCTACCACGTGTCGCGGCGGGGGAGGCGAATGCGATGAATGCTTGTATTACGCGTTA
>VFJU01000108.1 GCA_009885905.1 Verrucomicrobiota bacterium | reverse complement strand
TGGATCTTGCGATCTCACACATCCAGAAAGAGTTCGGCGAATCTGCGATCATGCGTCTCGGCGATGACCGCTGCGTCGATGTGGACGTCATACCGACTGGAAATTTGCTAATCGACCGTGCCCTAGGGGTCGGTGGTTTCCCATGCGGCCGGATCGTCGAGGTGTTCGGTCCGGAATCCTCAGGAAAGACCACGCTCACCCTCACGGTGATCGCTCAAGCGCAAAAACGCGGTGGTCTCGCGGCATTCATCGACGTCGAACACGCACTAGACCCGCAATATGCTCGCAAGCTCGGAGTGAACCTCGACGATCTACTGGTTTCGCAACCTTCCTCGGGAGAAGAGGCCCTTCAAATTTGTGAAGCGCTGGTTCGTTCGAATGCGATTGCGGTGATTGTTCTAGATTCGGTGGCCGCGTTGGTGACCAAGCAGGAACTCGACGGGGAGATCGGCGACTCCACCGTGGGCGCACAAGCCCGCCTGATGAGCGCGGCGATGCGCAAGCTCACGGCGTTGATATCAAAAGCCCAGACGGTCTGCATTTTCACCAACCAGATTCGCGAGAAGATTGGCGTGATGTTCGGCAACCCGGAAACCACCCCCGGCGGTCGTGCACTGAAATTCTTCTCATCGGTCCGCGTTGATATCCGTAGGATCGGCGCGATCAAATCCACGGATGGCGTGGTCACGGGCAACCGAACTAAGGTGAAAATTGTCAAAAACAAGGTTGCGCCTCCCTTCACCGAGGCGGAGTTCGACATCATGTATAATGAGGGAATTTCATCGACTGGATCGCTGCTGGATTTGGCCTTGGAAATGGAAATTGTCCAAAAACGGGGCTCATGGTTCAGTTATAACGGCACCCAGATGGCCCAAGGTCGCGACGCTGCTAAGGAACTCCTCAAAGGCGACGCTGTGATGTACGCCGAAATAGAGACGAAGGTGAAAGAGGCTCTTGAGGCGAAAAAGAAAAAATAATTGCCGAGCCGTAGATTTTTTGTGCGCGTCGAATGGGCGCTGCGTTGTCTATTTTTGATAATGTGATGACGCAGTGCTAGTTTCGATAGAATCCTTGAGTGCTGCCAGCGCTTGCGACTTGCCGACGCGTAAGGTTCACTCTTGTAATTCGCCTATTTTCCACGAGGGCCGTCGGCAAGAGATTCGGATTGTGAGGGCCTTTGAAAAAAAAACTGGTCAGAGTGGCTTGCGTCCAACGACATTTGGGGGGTGATCCATCCCACTGCTATCGTCTCGCCGCTCGCGACTCTGGGCCACAATGTCCGTGTCGGTCCATTTTGTGTCGTTGGTGAAAATGTTGAACTCGGTGACGACTGTGTTCTGCACGCACACGTGGTGCTCGAAGGGTACTCGAAGTTTGGCTGTAGTAATGAGTTTTTCGCTTTCTCCGCTATCGGTGGAAAGACTCAAGACCTCAAGTACGCGGGTGGTCCTACGTATTTAGAGGTGGGAAATCACAATGTGTTTCGTGAAAACTGTACGGTTCACCGCAGCACTCATGCGGAGTCAGTCACCCGCATTGGTTCGCATAATTTGTTTCTCTGCTATTCTCACGTCGCTCATGACTGCCAAATCGGCGATCACGTGATCCTTTCGAATTCGGTTGCGCTGGCCGGTCACATCGAGGTCGCGGATTACGCGATCATTTCAGGCGCAGCAGCCATCCATCAGTTTTGTCGGATTGGTCAACATGCTTTGGTCGGTGGATTGTCGCGGATTGTGCAAGACGTGCCGCCATTCATGATTGTGGAGGGGAATCCGTCGAAAACTCGAGGCCTTAACGCCATCGGTCTCCAGCGCCGCGGATTTGAAGAGGAGGAAATCAAGGCACTCAAGGTGGCCTACAAAAAGCTTTTCTTAAAAAAGGATGGAAATCTTACCATCGCTCTCAGCTCGCTCAAGGCAACCCATACGGGCGATAGCCCAGGAGTGAAGCATTTAATCGAATTCATCGAAGCATCGCAACGTGGAATTACCCGCTAGTTGGGCTGAAGCTCTTCATGCGGTGTGAAACGAAAGAGCTCCGCACCGCATGGAGCAGAGCTCACATCCCTCGCTGGCGGCAGCAAAGCGTGCCGCACTCCGGAGTGCGCGAAGCTCTGCTCGCGCCGATGGCAGCTCCGGCACTGCCGGATGCGGCGCGGAGTTCTTCCTGCGCAGGAGAAGAGAAGAGCTCCGCGCCGCATGGAGCAGAGCTCCCATCCCCCACTGGCGGCAGCAAAGCGTGCCGCACTCCGGAGTGCGCGAAGCTCTGTTCGCGCCGAGGGCAGTTCCGGCTCTGCCGGATGTGGGGCGGAGTTCTTCCTGCACAAGAGAAGAGAAGAGCTCCGCGCCGCATGGAGCAGAGCTCGCATCCTCCGCTGGCGGCAGCAGAGCGTGCCGCACTCCGGAGTGCGCGGAGGTGCCTACAGTTGGTGCCTACATACCCCACCCAAG
>VFJU01000345.1 GCA_009885905.1 Verrucomicrobiota bacterium | reverse complement strand
TTGTCGGATGTTGTGTGGACGTGCCCGACGAAATAAGTAGGGTGGTTCGTGCTTCCTTGGTTTTTAAATAACAGTTTCCCGCTCTACTTGGCTCCCATGGCCGGCGTGACCGACGTGATTTTTCGCCAAATTTGCAAAGAGCTCGGCGCGGACGTGATGGTCACCGAGTTCGTCTCGGCGGAGGGCATCATGCAGGCCGATGAACGGACGCGGAAATACACAGAGTTTAGCGACGAACAGCGCCCCGTCGGGGTACAACTGTTCGGCGCAGATGGCGGGCGAATGGGCGAGGCGGCGAAAAAAATCATCGATTGGAAACGCCCGGATTTTATCGACATTAATTTCGGTTGCCCCGTCAACAAAGTGGTCGCCCGCAACGGCGGCTCGTCCTTGCTAAAAGATTGCCCGATTCTAGCGGCCGTCGCCTCCGGCGTGGCGAAGGCGGTGGGCGAACAAGTCCCGGTCACCGCGAAAATGCGCATCGGCTGGGACGAAAATTCAGTGAATGCAGTGGAGGTGGCGAAAATCCTCGAGGACTGCGGCATGCAGGCGATCGCCGTGCATGGCCGCACGCGCTCCCAAGGCTACGGCGGGGAGGCGGACTGGAACGTCATCGATGCCGTGGCTCGTGCCGTCAAAATCCCGGTCATCGGCAACGGCGACATCACCTGCGGCGCTGATGTCCTTCGCCGGCGAGAGGAATCGGCGGTATCGGGCGTGATGATCGGTCGTGCGGCGATGCAAAACCCGTGGGTTTTCCGCGAGGCGAAACATTTTATTCAAACCGGTGAACTGCTCGCGGACGTTTCCGTCGAGGAGCGTTGGGAGTTGGTGCTGCGCCACTGCAAGTTGGCGGTGGACAGCCGCCGCAATGGCGACGAGCGCCAGACACTCACCGCCATGCGCTCCCGCTTGATGGCTTATTGCAAGGGGTTTCCCGGTGCCAAGGAGTTGCGCCAGATGCTTTGCCAAGTGTCATCGATCGCCCAAGTGGAGGATCTAGCAGCCCGCTCACTCGGCACGGTGGAGCTCGCGGAATGGTGATTTTATGCGAAAGTCAGCCCGCCTACCTCGCGGCGTGTTTGGATGTTTTCCCAGGGTTGTGTATTTTTCCCTTGCCACACACGGTTCATGAATCCCATCGTCCGCCCGCATCCTAAGGCATGCAATTCCGGCGTAGCTCAGCGGCAGAGCGGGTGACTGTTAATCACTAGGTCGTAGGTTCGATCCCTACCGCCGGAGCCATTTTTAATATAGGATTTCGAGCCTTTGAGGCCTTCTTTTTGATTCTAGTGACACTTTTAGTGAACGCTTTCTTCCCGTTAGGGTGCCAAAAATCATCGTTTGTGAATCCGCTATAGAGTTTTTCACACGGAGCATTTCAGAGCTTCGCACCTACGACCATGATGCCGTGCTAGTGGAGTACAGAATCAGGTGAGAGAAAGGTGAGCGACTTTTTTTCTGCTAGTTTTTCGGGCTAGCTGACAACCGCTAAAATCCTTATTAAAAACGGCGGAGAGGGTGGGATTTGAACCCACGGTAGCTGTTACACTACGTCTGATTTCGAATCAGGTGCCATAGACCACTCGACCACCTCTCCCAGAACCGATCGGGAAATTGGGCGTGGCATTTGGGTTTGTAAAGCCTCCAATTTGATTTAATCAGGGAATACAATCGCGCGGTGGCCGTCGATGATCGTTCGGTCGTGAACGTGGAAACGAATTCCCTTAGCGAGGGCGATGCGTTCGCATTGTCGACCGAGGCGGACGAGATCGCTGGGGGTATGGAAGTGCTGCACGCGGTCGACTTCTTGCTCGATGATAGGACCAGCATCGAGGTCGGCGGTGACGTAGTGGCAGGTGGCGCCTATCAATTTCACCCCGCGCTCGTAGGCTTGCTTGTAGGGGTTTGCACCAATAAATGCTGGGAGGAAGCTGTGATGAATGTTGATGATGCGACCGCCGTACTCGCTACAGAATTCGTTAGGGAGAATCTGCATGAATCTTGCAAGAACGATGAGCTCGACGTCTTGAGCGACGATGAGTTTGCGGATTTGGGCGAAGCCTTCGCTACGATTTTCTCCGTCCATGTTGATTTCGTGGAATGGAATATTTTCACGTTCGGCGATGCCGCGACAGTTTGGACGGTTACCGATGATGGAGGTAATTTCGATGGGGAGTTCATCAAGCTCCGCGCGCCAGAGGATTTCGTTGAGGCAGTGGTCGGTCTTGGTGACGAGCACGGCGGTTTTCATCCGGTAAGGCAGACGCCGGAAATGCCAATTCGCCTGCAAGGAACGGCCGAGCGTTCCGAACCCATCGATGAAGTCTTGGGCATCGACGTCCAGATCCATCGTTTCAATTTCTAACCGAGCAAAAAATTTGCCACCGAGTTGATCAGAAAATTGTGCGAATTCGACGAGATTGCCGCGGTGGCTGGCGACGTAGTTAGCCACCTTAGCGACGATGCCCGGTTGGTCGGGACAGCTGATTTTAAGGATCAATCCTGGACGCGACATGGATGTTAAAATTCTATGTGCGCGCTTTTCTCGTCTACCAGGTGGAAGTCCTCAATCAAGGTTGAAGGGCAGTCGCGTCCGTTAGATCTCGCGAAAATTCCTTCTGAGGTTCGGGAAATGGTGAAGGAGGCGGCGCAGGCAGAGCGCGCAGCTCCATGCTCACCGTGGGCTTTGTGTCCACTTGTGGCCGAGAGGAAATCGAGATTAAAAATAGTGAGTAAAGCAACGAGCCAAAGATCGCCACCAAACCGGCCCGCCACCAGCCATAACTGCCACTCGATATCGGCACGACGTTGGGACTCGCGAGGCTGGGAGGCGTGGCGCGTGCAACGATCGCGGAGATCACTTGAGGCGGCACCTCAGGCGAGCGGCTTGGGGCGGCAGTGGATAGCTGCCATCCCGCGAAGTCTGAATCGTCCGCTGTGAGTACGAGGTCTTCCGGATAAGCCGTGCGACGCAGATGCTGAGAATCGCGCATCAAGGCGAGAACCGCGACTTCGTCCACAAATCCTTCACGCTCCATCTGCAGTTGCTCTGACTCGTCACTGGCTCGGATGGATGGGAGTGGGCTGAGGCTGAGTGGATTCATTTTTGATAAAGTTTGACGGCCCAAGGGATTATGTTTAAATTCCGCACACGTCAATATTTAATGTTTCCGAAGTAATATTTTGAAATAATTTGTTAGTTTAATCTCGTGACAGAATCGATTGCCACGAGATTTTTTTAGTATAAATTCACACACAAGAAATGCCGCCAAAGATAAAAGATGATTCGCTTTTGCTGATCCGTTGCCCGTCCTGCGGCCAGCGTTTCAAGGTGGAGGATGATTTGCGTGATCGCACCGTCGAGTGCGGCGGTTGCGAGCATCGGTTTAGGATCGATGACGAAACGATCGTGCGGGGGCGTAAATTTTATCCAAGCGAGAAAAAGCCACGCGGTTTGCAGACATTTCAGCGGGCAATTTCATCTGAGGTGAACTCGTTGTTGAGCCAACAATCCGACCGTTATGGAGATTTGTCGCCGGGGCAGCACCTGAACTCGTCGCAGGCGGAACTCGTCGCGGCCGTGGCGCCCGAGAGAGTGCTTGCGGGGTTCATCGGGGTGCTGGGAATGGCGCTGATTGCCCTGTATTTAATTTTTGGGGCGACGAGCGGGGGAGCCTTGGAAGGTGTGCCCTTGGAGAACCGTTACATGCTGGCTGGGTTCACGTGCTTCATGGGTGTCGCGTTGCTGATTTTTGCAAATCGAAGGGGTTGGTTCAAAGCGCTGTTTATTGGCTTGGTGCTGAGTTCAGGGTTGATGTCCATTCCTTACTTTTTCCGAGGTGGGTCACCGCCGCCGGTTGAGTTGGCGGCGATTCAGATGGACGATTCGATTCCAGTTGCTGCCGAGTCAAGCGATGACGCTTCCCCCGAAACGGTTGCGATCACCCTCTTGCGGTCAAGGATCGGCACGGGTCCGTTAGAAACGGAAATTCAGAATCTTGCGGGCAGCAGCAGTGACTCTCAGGCGATGGGTGTTTGGTTCAGAAGCTTGAGCGACAGTCATCGCTTCGTCGTGAGAGACTACCTGATCCGGGTTACCGGTGCGGATGTGTCATCGCATTTTTATCCGCGTCGCGGGGGAGACTACCTCTTTGTGCTTACTGGGTTAAAATGTTCGCTACGGGAACTTGGCGAAGTTTTGTCCGCGCTCGGGCAAGTTGAAAATATCTATCAGGAAATATCCGTGGTCGAAGTCCGTGTGAGCAGTGCAATTTTTATCGAAGAACCGATTGATAAGTTGTCTAACAAACAAAGTTCCGACTTTTATATTCTGAATAAAAAAGAACTTGAAAGTATCGATTTGCAACGAGTCGAGAGGGCAGTCCAGCGGTTGGCAGATGCTGAACCAAAAGTTTATCGGGACGACATCGCGCACAAGCTTACGGAACTTCTGAGTGACCGTGCGGTAAGTTTCAAAGAGAGCATCTGCAATGCCTTGGCCGTATGGTCCCAAACTCCAGGGCCTGCGAGTGATGCTGCGTTGACCCTGCTGAATCAGATCATTGCGGATGGTAAGCCCGCCCCGCTTGGGGTGGTGTCATTGATCGTTAAGGAGAAAAATCCGGCAGTGATTCCCATTCTGGATAACCTATGGTTTACGACTCCGATGACTTGGGAAGCGACTTACGGCGACTTTGGTCCTGAAGTGGAATCCACCATGATCAAACGGTTTCCTGAGACTAAGGGAACGGTGCGCTACTCGGCGGTTCGAATTCTTGGTCGGGTAGGGGGGGCGGATAGTCTTCCGCTTTTAGAGGCGGCGGCGGCCACCACGGATCCTGAGCTACAGATTCTGGTGAGTCAGGCACAGAAGGCGATTCAAGCACGACTCGCTAACTAGACAGAACCGAGATTTTTTCTTGTGTGAGGATGATAATTCTTGCAGAATAAGGGGTTTACCTGTGAAGTTGTTTTGCCCCCGTTTCGTGTCAGGCTGGGATAATCCGGGGGGAGAATTCCAGAGACGCGAGGCGGTGGGCACTTCTGCCTTTAATCCCTAAGCCAAGGGTTTTAGCCTAGATTTGCCTCAAGAGTGTCAAGCGTCTGACGTTCCCAGATGAAGCGCCGAAATAGGACTTTCACCGCGGCGGTTAAGGGCACCGCCAACAACGCTCCAACGAAACCACCGAGTACGAGCGACCAGAATAGCATCGAAAAAATCACAGTGAGCGGATGCAAGCCCACGGAATCCCCAACGATTTTTGGTGCGGTCACGAGTGAGTTGATTTGTTGCACGACCACAAAAATTCCGAGCACGCAACCGACGTATGCCCATGGGCCAAGCCCGAATGCGGAGGTTCCTTGCGAATGAAGGTAGGCGATGATGCAGGTGGGAATGAGGCAGATAATATTTCCGACGTATGGGATGACTCCGAGGATCGCCATGAAGATGCCTATCAGAAATCCGTAGGGGAGGCCGAATATTGTTAGGGATATACCGACTAGGATTCCATCGATGGCGGCGACGACCACTTGACCGCGGAAAAACGAGATTAGATAGCCATTAATTTCCTGCAAAGTGTCTACCAATGTAGTTTTAAAGTGTGAATTTTTTAGTGGCACATAGTCATGCCAGTGTATGCGGATCGATGCCGAGTCTTTAAGAAAAAAGAATAGGTAGATGGGCACCATGATCATACCGAGGAAAAGCCCTAGAAAGCCAATGACCTTGTTAGATCCTGCGCTGAGCCAGTTCCGGCTCGTTTTTACAATCACGTCTAGGTTTTCAATTAAGAAACGCCCACCACGACTGCGGTTGAATGATTCAAGGGATTGTTGTGTTGTGTTTGGAGTGGTAGTTGGCACCGGATTTCCTTGGTCGTCCACCTCGGTGAGGATCCAGTTGACGGGTCCGCTAGATTCGCTACTGCGGAAATCATGCAGCAGGCGTGCCAGAGATGGAGCGAGTTGCTGGGTGTCATGCACTATTGGATCTGTAGTAGATGATGTTAAATTTTCTAACTTCTTTTCTTGGGCTGCGGTTTGGGATGAAAGAAAGCCCCGCAATGCAATGCGACTGCGTTGGATACCAGGAAGAACCGCGGCAGTGAGTAAAGTGATACCCAAGAGAATCGCTAAAAATATTGAAACCACCGACCAAAAGCGACTCAAGCCACGAGCCTCAAGCATTCTAACGACTGGATCTAACACGTAAGCGATAATTCCCGCGACGATCAAGGGGATGAGCACGGGTTGGAGAACTCCAAACACTTTGCCCAAGAGCCAAGTCAGCCCCACTAACAGGGCCCCAAGAGTAAAGATAGCCACCCCCGTGGCGGCATTCCAAAGGGTTTTCTGCTGAAATCGAGTGGGGTAGCGCATCGTTATAAAAGTTCTACGCAGTTTTATGAACCTTGTGCGGTCACTTACCAATTACAAAACGTCGTGCGGTGTCTGGTGCTCGTCCGCTCGCTTCGCCACCTTATCAAGGACGCCGTTTACAAAGCGCCCCGAGTCGGTGGTGCCAAAGCGCTTGGCTAACTCGATCGCCTCGTTGATGATGACCTTGGGTGGAGTGGGTGTGTGAAGGAGTTCGTAAGTGCCGAGACGAAGGATCGCTCGGTCGACAGGATCGATGCGTTCGGGCGTGAAATTTTCGATCACGGAAGCGAGCGTCTCGTCGATGGGTTCCTTGTTCGCTAGAATCGAGTCGACAAGATCGTCGGATTCTACCCGTAGCGCATGGATTTCCGCCTTGGAATCTCGGAGACGCGCGAGATCGGATTGCTCGGGAAATTTTTCAGGCTCCTCGACCATACGTAAGCGATCAGAAATCCGTTGCAGACGGCGGATCGTCGCGGCCACGGCTTCCATGGGGCCACGCAGGGCGGGCAAATCTTCGAGACCTTCGAGGAAGCGGCGACGTGTGGCAGCGAGATCGCGGTCGATATTAAAAAGATCTTCCAGCGCTCCGCCGAAGTTGTCCGCCACCGAAGCATCGTCGTCGTCTTTCGGTAAGCGCTCGAGTTTGGCAAACGAGGTGCTCCAACCGGACTCGAGTTCGGCGGTCCGCTTGAGGTCGGATTTTAAACTTTCCGCCTGCGGCCATGCGGAAAGCAGGGTCATCGCGTGGGAATGCCGCTCGACGAACTCGTGCAAACGACCCTCGCGCCCGTGGGCGAGGTGGTGGACGGTGCGGAATGTCGCCAATTGCAAACTGCGCCGGTCTGACTCGGTGACGAAATCCCAAAATGGTCCCCGCAATGCTGCGGGATTCGCGCCACCTTCTAGATCGGCGCAGTAGAGAAACTGAACGACCGCCTCGCGAATATGGCGGCGACTAGGCATTCGAGTTTTTCCTGTAGGTGCCGGTGCGTGGCATGGAGCGGTCAAGTTCTTGGAAAATATCAATCATGGCTGCGGCAACCCTAGCGGCCTCACGTCCACGATTTAACTTCGCACCAATGCAGCGTGCATAAGCCTGTTTTTCGTCATCTAACAGCAATACCTCATTGATGATCGGACGCAACGACTCGACAGCGAGCCGCTGGAGTGCCTCCGTCACGGACGCCGCAACGAGATCGGCATGTTGGGTAGAGCCACGGATGATCACGCCGAGAGCGATCACGCAGGCAGGTGGGTCACGGTCGAGAATCGATGCCGTCATGACGGGGATTTCAAAAGCACCGGGCACACGAATGAGGTCCACACGGCCTTGGGGCACCAGTTCGCCAAGTTCCTCGATGGCGTTTTCAACCATTGCATCGGTGAACTGCTCGTTGTATTTCGATGCGATGATACAAATACGAACTTTAGGCCCGACAATTCGAGGTTTAGGTGGCAAAGCAGACGACATAAATGGGGTATGAAGGTGGCTGACGGAAAAGTCAACCGACAGACCTTGCAATTTTTCGTAATAAGACAGATTTGCGGAAAATGGAGACAGCTCGGCTGGTGCGGCATCTCGTTAGTATCAGCTATTGGAGTGCCTGCTGATGCATGACTCGCCACAGGTTCGGTGTTAGAAATCACCCGCACGGTCAGGGCGGTTTAGAAAAAGTTGGCATTTATGAAAGGCAGAGCTAGACGAGTTCGTGCCTTTAGGCATTACTCTGCGCTCAGCCGCAGCAAGTGGCTGAAATTGATGCCGCCGTGGTGGAATGGTAGACACCCCAGACTTAAAATCTGTTGTCAGTAATGGCGTGCCGGTTCGAGTCCGGCCGGCGGCACTCTATTAGAATCATTGATCTATCACCATTCATAAGAAGCGATGCGTCTGGCTTTGCTCAGAATATTCTGCGGATGGCTGTCCGATGTGGTTTTTTTGGCGGTTTTGGTCGGCCAGTTGGTAAAATAGATCTTGACGAGGTGCTGGTAATCTAAAAGCTGGGCTCGTTAATTAATTAAATCTCAAATTCCGCCCGTTCTTCAAAGCACACCCATTTAAAATCCCCATGAAACTCTCCGTCTCTCCGTTGCTGGCTATATTAGTTTTTCTCTTTGCGTTGCTCCTGCCTAGCTCTCTGGTGGCGCAGAGCGTAACCGATTTACAACTGGAGCGCTCGACGGATCTTCAAAACTGGGAGGCGGTACCGATAAGCTCCGGGATGATCACAGCGGATGGTCAAATATCTATTTACAACTCGAGCTCTGAAGTATTTTTTCGCTTGAAGTTGCAGGTGGTACCCACGCCTGCGGGCTTTGTCTATGTGGCAGCGGGCACGCTGCCGAGTTCGTCGGAATTATCGGGGCAAAGTGTTTCCGCGTTCTACATCGCCAAGACGGAGACCACGTGGGGGCAGTGGCAGAGCGTGCGGACGTATGCCGCCGCCAATGGCTACGACATCGGCAGCGCGGGTGCGGGAAATGGCACGGACTACCCCGTGACGGATGTTTCATGGTTCCAAGTGGCGAAGTGGTGCAACGCGCGCAGTGAGCAGGAGGGGCTGACACCGGTCTACAAGTTAGACAATCAGGTCTACAAAACCGGCGACAGCGCACCGACGGTGGACGCGACGGCGAATGGCTACCGCCTGCCGACGGAGGCGCAGTGGGAGTTCGCAGCGCGGGGCGGGGTGAGCACGCAGAATTACGAATACAGCGG
>VFJU01000482.1 GCA_009885905.1 Verrucomicrobiota bacterium | reverse complement strand
TTGGAAAGAGTTGCAATGTGAGGTTAGGTTTTTTGGCGCGCATGTAAGTGGTGCCTTGTGTGAACCAAGGATAGCCACCGCTTAGGATGATGCGATCCTCCTTGAGATGGTAGGTGAAGACTCGACCACTCGCTTTGATAGCTTCTTTGCCCGCGACGGGTTTTTGATCAATTCTAACAGCACCAGTTGCCACGATCCGCTCGACGTCGCCAAACTTTGCACCGATGTCGCCGCCAAGTGGGGACTTGGCATTGGTCTTTGCATCTGGCGTCGCGATGATTGCGGCCTCAGCTGAGGCGAGGGGTGCGGGCTCAGCCGGCTTGGCCTCGACAGGTTTTTTTGCAAAAAAGATTTTTAATTCGTCAGCACCGCTCAGATCGTAGCGGGGGTCTTTAACCACAACATTTTCGAGATAGACGAGCACACCAGCATCGGCATCGAAATACATTCCACCGGAGCAATTGATCACCGTGTCACTCGATCCGGGTGTGACTTCAAGGGGCTTTGTGTCCGCTGGTTCATCGGCAGTTGCCGTATGATCGGCGGGAACTGGAACTTCGGCTTGTACTAAAAACTTAGCGAGGTCGTCCGAGGCACTTTGTGCAGCGGCAAGATCTGCGGCGAGGCTGGCTTGTGCGGCAGAACTGGCTGCCGCCGCTGCTGCCTTCTTGGAGGTGGTGGCGGCCTCTAGAATCGTATCCTGCGATTGTGTAAGGCTAGGTGGCGGAGCCGCACAAATCGACGGTGCGAGAAATAGTCCGCCACAAATGACTGAAGCTTGATAGATTTGAAAGAATCGCGTCATGGATTTTTCGGAGTGATCTTTAAAATAGTGGTTACAGGACCTAACAGGAATCCTTTTCCTTCTCCGAAGGCATAGTAGAGACCACTGCCTGTCGCATGCATCTGGTCGGATTTAATTTTCACAAACTTCTGGGTGGTGAGCAGTCTTTTGCTTTGATAAAAGGTGGCAGTGATCAGATCAATACGCCCCTTGGGAGTTTGATCGGGGTTTAGAAATTCTACCCTAACCGTTTCACCTTCGAATTGATCATCGTTGACTAGAGTAAGGACATCCGACCTGAGCACGCTTGTTAGATTATGGTTTTCGTCGTAGCGTGGGACCATCATGCCTTTGAGTTTGCTACCGTCGGGAAGCAATGTGGTGGCTGGAATGCTAGATTTAGGAGATGAGGGAGCCTCTTCGGCCTGAGTGAAGTTGGTGACAAGCAACAAGAAGATCGTGAGGACGTGGCGCAAGAAGGATGGTGTCGTGAAAGTAAAAGCCGCGCGGTAGGAACCGCTTTTCAGTGGGAAGCGTGGTGGATCGAGATGAGTTTGACGAGAAGGTCTTCGATGAATTCCAGAGGGATCTGATTGGGTCCGTCCGAAACTGCGTTGGCGGGGTCGGAGTGGACTTCCATAAACAATCCGTCGACGCCGGTCGCGACGGCCGCACGAGCGAGCACGGGTGCGAGTTCGCCGTCACCACCCGTAGCCCCACCAAGCCCGCCGGGCCGCTGGACCGAGTGAGTGGCGTCGAAAATGATCGGCAGGCCTTCTTTGCGCATCCAGTAGAGCGAGCGCATGTCCACCACCAGATTGTTGTAGCCGAAAGTGGTTCCACGCTCGGTGATCAGGAAGCGCTCGCAACCAAAGGAGCGCATTTTCCCAGCAATGTTGACCGTGTCGAGCGGCGCAAGGAATTGGCCTTTTTTGATATTTACCGCGCGGCCTGTTTTAGCGGCGGCTTCAAGCAAGTCAGTTTGCCGGCAAAGGAATGCGGGGATTTGCAACAAATCGACAAACTCCGCGGCGACTTCCGCCTGTTCAGCGGTGTGGATGTCGGTAGTGACAGGGACGCCGAGTGCTCGGGAAATTTCTCCAAGAATACGGCAACCGTCCACGACTCCGGGCCCACGAAATGCACCGATGGAGGTGCGGTTGGCTTTATCAAATGACGCTTTGAAGATGAAATGGACGCCAGTGCGGTCGGCGATTTCCTTGATGGAATTTGCCATGTCCCAGGCGAACGCCTCAGACTCGAGGGAGCATGGGCCAAGGATGAAAAATGGCACAGGCCCGCCGACGGGTACGCAACCGATGTGGAATGGATCAAAGTGCATAAAACAAGCGAATTTGTGGATCAATGGGTGGTCGAATCAAGCGCGGCCTGAAACAATGGGCGCAGATTATCGAGCGCGGTGGAAAGCAGCTTCGCTTCTGAGGTTGTGAGGTTTCCGCGAGTTTTGGAAGCCAGCATTTCGAGCGAGTCGATCACAGAAGTGGCGGCGCGGAGGTTGACTTGTTTTTCACCACTGAGCGGATTTGGGATTTGCCCAAGGAACAATCCCGCGTTCTGGGCTTGAAGGATAATAAATTCATTGAACCGAGGATCGGCTTCGGGAATTGCTGGCATGGCACGAGAATTCGGCTTCTTTAGAAAATTTACAAGCGGGAAGACACGAATCCACGACAAGCTAGTTCCAGAAAAAATTCACTCTGTGGCGATCCCTAGGTCGCGAGGCCTGCGAATCCTGAAATCGCTCATCGGCAATAGAATGCATTTCGATGCGGACCGCCTCGTCTTTTGCCTTGCAGGGTCGATTTGCTTCGCTAGCTTCGCCCCGTGATCTCCAAGCACCACGTGTGATCATTCCATCGAAATTAACCCACTCCAGTTATGAAATTTGCAATGATCGCCGTAGCCTCAGCCCTTGTAGTCTCTTGCTGCCCCAGTACCCCCACCCCAACCCCCGCAGCTTATGTTGCACCCGCTAAATAATTTTTCGACCGCTATTTCTTAATCCTAAACTCTAAACCAATAACCTCACTTCCTATGATCCGCATCATCATCGCACTATCCGCCTCTGTTTTCGCCCTTCTCTCCGCCTCCTGCTGCTGCACTGGCGAAGCTGGGGCACCCGGTCTTCGCCCGCTGCCTCAGTTCCAAGAAATCGAAACGGCCCCCGCGCCACAAATACACGCCTCAAAATAACCCCGATTCAGTAACCGGGGGGATGAATTAGCATCCACGCGCTGAAGCTTGAAAAGCATATCAGGGGGGGTGGTAAAATTTGCTTTCCATCAAAGTGATTTTGCTCCACATTAACGCACAACCGCCATGAGAGATATCATCGCCCCCGCCCCCGTTCCTCGCGTAAAAGGCACCGCTCGCCACTACCAAAGAAGCCCAATCCGAAAGAAAACTTGGGAAGAATGGGTGGAGGGTGATCGACCTCCGGCCTACAACGCAGGCCGCGCCAAATCTTGGGTTAAAATTGCGGTCATCATTATCGCGCTTCTCAGCCTCTTTGGAATTGTGACCGGACTTTTGTTAGAACTTGCTTGATTTTTGTTCGGTCTATTTTTGGTCAAGTCCACATGCGGCTTTGACATTCGCGACCTACGAGACCACTTTTTCCGCCCGCTGCCAACCTTGGCGGGAATTCTATCATGGGAAAAAGCCTCTTCCAAAAAGTCTGGGACGCACACACGGTCGGCACCATCGCCGACGGTCGCACGCAATTATTCATCGGCACACACCTCATTCACGAGGTCACTTCGCCGCAAGCCTTCGGTATGCTCCGCGACCTCAGGCTGAAAGTAAAATTTCCACAACGCACCTTCGCTACGGTCGACCACATCGTTCCGACCATCAATCAAGACGCGCCGCAAGACCCACTCGCCGCCGAAATGATGCAGGCGCTTCGGAAAAATGCCGATGACTTCGGAGTGACTTATTTCGATCTCGCCTCAGGCAAACAAGGCATCGTCCATGTCGTAGGACCCGAGCAAGGAATCACCCAACCCGGCACGACCATCGCGTGCGGTGACTCGCACACCGCCACGCACGGGGCGTTCGGCGCGATCGCCTTCGGCATCGGCACCACCCAAGTCCGTGACGTACTCGCCACCCAGACGCTTGCGTTAGAAGAGCTCAAAGTCCGCCGCATCGAGGTGAACGGCGATCTCGCTCCTGGCGTGTATGCGAAGGATGTGATTCTCCACATCATCCGCAAACTCGGCGCAAAGGGCGGCATCGGCTACGCCTACGAATACGCCGGCGATATCTTCGACCGCATGTCCATGGAAGAACGCATGACCGTTTGCAACATGTCGATCGAAGGAGGCGCCCGTTGCGGTTACGTCAATCCGGACGCCAAGACCGTCGCTTACCTCAATGGCCGCCCCTACGTCGACATGAGCGATTTCAACGCCACCGCTGCTCGCTGGCTTTCCTTTGCCTCGGATGCCGATGCACACTTCGACGATATCGTCCGCATCAACGCCGCTGATATCGAACCCACCGTGACTTGGGGAATCTCGCCAGACCACGGGATCTTCATTTCTGAAAATATCCCTGACCCAGCCAAAGCTAACACGGCGTTAGAAAAGGCATCCATCGAGGAAGCGCTCGCCTACATGAAATTGGAGGCAGGCACGCCCATCAAGGGGGTTAAAATCAACGTCGCTTTCATCGGTTCTTGTACAAATGGTCGCATATCCGACTTCCGAGAAGTCGCTAAATACATCCAAGGTCATCACGTCGCTTCGGGCGTGCAGGCATTGGTCGTACCCGGGTCGCAGATCGTTGCTATCCAATGCGAACAAGAAGGGCTGCCGGAAATCTTTCGCGCTGCTGGATTTGAATGGCGCGGCGCAGGCTGCTCGATGTGCTTGGCCATGAACCCTGACAAACTCGTTGGTGATCAACTTTGCGCTTCATCCTCTAACCGTAATTTTAAAGGCCGCCAAGGCTCATCCACAGGACGCACCATCTTGATGTCCCCCGTCATGGTCGCCGCCGCCGCGATTAATGGCTCCATCGCAGATGCTCGCGAGATTTTTCACATGGACGCTCCTGCCACCATCGCCTGAATTCTAACTTTTAAATTAATCTAACATGGCACTCGAACCTGTCCCTTCCGTCACTGGCCTCGCTGTTTTTATCCCCGGCGCAGACATCGATACCGACCGCATCATCCCGGCTCGATTCATGAAATGCGTCACTTTTGATGGTCTCGGTGAGTTCGCATTCTACGATGTCCGTTTCGACGAACACGGCGTCAAAACCAAGCATCCGCTTAACGATCCTCGCTTCTCTAAGGCTTCTATACTCGTCGCCGGGGTAAACTTCGGGTGTGGCTCGTCCCGTGAACATGCTCCACAATCGCTCCGCAAATACGGCTTCAACGGCGTGATCGCAGAATCGTTTGCAGAAATTTTCTACGGAAATTCGACCACCCTTGCAATGCCATGCGTCATGGCGAGTCCCGAGGACATCGTGGCCATTCGCGACGCAGTGGAGGCTGATCCTGAGACGGAAATCACCATCGATGTCAAGGCGCTACGAGTTCGCACTTCTGGCGGACTCGATATCGCAGTGACCATGCCAGACTCCGCTCGTGAAGCTCTCCTTTCTGGTCGTTGGGATCCTATCCAAGAGCTGCTAGACAACGATGCAGCTATCGATGCCAAGGCTGCTGAGCTGCAATACGTCTGAAAAAGACCTGTTCAAGGTTAGCAACCGCAGCTGGTGGAATCGCTGCTCAGAACCTGCAAGCCACCATGTCTCTGTTTCCACATTCTTAACTAGCAACGCACCGTGCTTGATGATTTTTTTGAACCGTGTCCGCTATCACAAATATTTCCACGTACCGCTTCGCCGAACTATCCGGTCTCAAAGAGTTGCGCGAGTCACTGATCGCTAATTGCAAGGCGTGGGGCCTAAAAGGAACGATTCTACTCAGCACTGAAGGCATCAATCTGTTTGTCGCCGGCTCGCCCGATTCAATCGAAGCCCTTCTGGCAAAACTCCGCGCCGTCCCCGGACTTGAGTCATTGATGCCCAAGGTCAGCATCAGCGAAAAACAACCATTCAACCGGATGCTGGTGAGGCTGAAAAAGGAAATCATTTCCTTCGGCATGGAAAGTATCCGCCCCGCAAACTACACATCCCCAAAAATCTCTGCGGGCGAACTGAAACAGTGGCTCGATGAGGGTCGACCCGTGACATTGTTGGACACACGTAATGACTACGAAGTCAAACTTGGGACTTTTAAAGGCGCTATCGTTCCTAACATTAACACTTTTCGCGAGTTTCCTGAGGCAGTTAGAAAATTGCCAGACACACTAAAATATCAACCCGTGGTCATGTTTTGTACCGGCGGAATTCGTTGTGAAAAGGCGGGTCCCTTCATGGAAAATGAGGGATTCACTAATATCTATCAACTCGACGGTGGTATCCTAAAATATTTTGAGGAATGTGGCGGAGAACATTACGAGGGAGAGTGCTTTGTTTTTGACCAACGTGTTGGCGTAGACCCAGCGTTGCGCGAGTCGGATTACGCAGTTTGTTTCGCCTGCCAGGCCCCGCTGGATTCTGCAGATCAAGAAGACCCTCGCCATGTCGTAGGCGCCAGTTGCCCTCGTTGTTTTGTCAGCGCGCCAGAAAAAATGTTAGAAAAAATTTCTCAACGGCATGAGGCAATCAAATTCCAAACCAGTCCACTGCCGGGATCAATCGCCGCCGAAAATCGCCGACCGCTGAATATTCCTGCCGCTCACGATGGTAAAACCTTATTAGAAACATTAGCGTCTCTTTTTCCGCAGATTTCCGAAATAGAATGGCAAGAACGCTGCAATGATGGTCGTTTCCAAAATTACGGGGGAGTCGTCCGGGGCAGAGATCACGTCGTTCGAGGAGGCGAGCGAGTCATTCAAATCTTTCCATCCAATATAGAGCCATCCGTGTCTGCCGATATCCGCATACTGCATGAGGACGAGGCAATCGTCGTGATTCAAAAACCCGCGCCACTGCCGATGCATGCCTGTGGACGTTTTCACCGCAACACACTTCAACATATTTTAAATTTGGTTTACGCTCCAAAGTACCCTCGACCCGTTCACCGACTCGATGCCAATACCACTGGATTGGTGGTGTTTGCTCGCACTCGCCACTTTTGCAGGCTGCTTCAGAAACAGTTTGTCGATGGAACTGTGGAAAAAAAATATATTGTTAGAATAATGGGGCACCCTCCAGATGACATATTTTTTTCCGACGCCCCTATTTCTTTAGAGCCAGATTTGTTAGGATCTCGTTATGTCGATGAACTTGACGGCCTGCCATCACGCACAGATTTTCAGGTCATCAAGCGTTGCACCGATAATACCACACTGCTAGAAGCCAAACTAGGAACTGGCAGAACCAACCAAATTCGAGTGCATCTTTGGCAATTGGGATATCCCGTAGTGGGAGACGCTACCTATCTCTCTAACCATCAGATTGGAGATACCCAGACCCTCAGTCTTGGTGACCCTCCACTGCAGCTGCACGCCTGGAAGCTTTCGCTCCGTAACCCATTAAGCGGAGAAATAATGAATCTCGAAGCAAGTCGTCCCGTTTGGTCTTTTTGATCTCCAGCTAAAATTCTATGAGTAAAAATATATTATTACTTAACGAATTGCCAAATTTCTATTCATGGATCATTTCACAAAAGTGGAGAAATCAGTTCGGCACCCACGCTTTGAAGAGGAACACTCTCAATTTGGTTTCGCGTAACCTTGGCGAGATCGAGGTGAGCATCGATCCTGCTGGTAAAATAGGAACTCTCAGAGCGATGTCTCACGGGAATGCACCAAAACCCTACAGGACAGAGGTTATTTTTAAACTACTCGATGAAAAATGGGATGTAGATCCTGATTGCTCGTGTGCCATGGGTAGGTTTTGTGAGCATGCCGCTGGACTGATGCAATTTACAACCTCATTCCTGACACACTATAAAAATCTATCGGAAAAATTAATTGATGATAAAAATCAAATTAATGACAACTCTCTGATAGAGTGGCTTAAAAAAATTGAATACGCTGCTCAGCACGCCGACCTCATAAAATTTAAGCCAAATGATAAATCAGATAACCGCTTTCTTGCCTATTGCATCGAGGGATCGCTACACCGAAACATCAAAGATTTACACTTTGTGCTTCGAGTTGGAACTCGACAAATCGATGGTGAAATCAAGATTTCAGAATCTCGCTCCTTAGCAGATATATCAAATCCACCAAAATACATGGTCGAGGAAGATTTTCCTGTGGCTTCGTTGTATCATCGCCGTAAGGGCAAGCGCTACTCGCTTGATGACATGCCTCTCGCTGGCGAGGGATGGGACTCACTGCTCGAAGCGGCTCATGCAACTGGACGTCTCTACTGGGTAGGTAATGCAGGGGAGCGAAATCCTGTGAAAAACTATCTGCCGGTAACCATGGGCCAGCCAGAAACAGTGAGTGCGATATGGAAAGTCTTACCCTGTGGGAGCGCTAAACCCGAGTTGGAATGCACCAATCCAAGCTTGATCATCATTCCAACCCAGCCGATGCGCTACATCGATCCAGCCACTGCCACGCTTGGGCCCGTTGTGAGCAGTCTTCCAAATTCGATCCTCGTGACTTGGCAAAGCGGACCAACCGTTACATCAGGCGATTTGACCACCATTGCTGAGCGCTTTTCGACGATTTCAACCACACAGTTACCCGTTCCGATTGAGGTCGTAACAGAAAAGCGCGAGGCCACACCGCCACTTCCTCATCTCCACGTGTTTTCTCGTACAGTGGGAAAAAGCTGGCAACAAATAACCATCATCGTCGGGCAGATATCATTCGCTTACCAAGGTAGTCGTTTATTGCCACCGCTTTACAAAGGAGACTCACAAAGCCATGCGGAAATCCACAACGGCAAGCGCATCATTTGGCCCCGTGATTACAATATAGAACAAATTCTAATAGGTCAGCTCGAAGATGTAGGTTTTACTTTTCTCTCTGAGGTCTTCTCTCCGCAGGTTCTTGATGATGCAGCACATGACTCTGTCATGTTAGAAGATTCTTTTCCCACCGAAAAGGCTGCGTGGTTAGAAATGATTAATAGTCCAGAGATGCAAGCACTTGAAGGCTCTGGATGGACGATTGAGGTGGACCCAGCTTTGGGACTCACCACTCACAATGCCGTAGATTTTTTCCCTGTGATCGAATCGGATACGGCTCACGGAATCGATTGGTTCCGCTTTGACATCACCTTCGAACTTCATGGCAAACAAGTCAGTCTCATTCCAATCCTTGCCAGTGCCATTCAAATGGATCTCCCCACGGCAGACGCTCAGAACATCCCTGAATTCTTTGTTCTGCCTTGTGAAGATCCCAAAGACGGATTCATTCGGTTTCCAGCACGGCGACTTATCGAAATTGTCGATCAAGTCCGTCACTTATTCCATGGGAAACCGCCGAAAGGACCACTAAGGATTGACCGTCTTGCGGCTGCTGGGGTGGCGGCTGGACTGTCGATTGATTCTTCAGAGACGCACCGAGCCCTTGCCAAGCTTGGTCAAAGTCTAAAGAACATCACCACCCTGCCCACAGTCAAAATTCCCAGAAATTTTCTAGCGCAACTAAGACCCTATCAGCTTGATGGATACCGTTGGCTTCAATTCCTTGCCGAGCACGGCTTGAATGGAATCCTTGCCGACGATATGGGCCTTGGTAAAACTGTCCAAACACTCGCACATCTTGCTGCAGAGCAAATAAAAAAACCTGGTCTTCCCTCACTTGTGATCTCACCCACTTCGGTAGTTTCTAACTGGTCAGATGAAGCTGCTAAATTTGCTCCAAATCTTAAAGTGCTCGTGCTCAGTGGACAAAACCGTACGAACAATTTTTCAAAAATTAAAAATGCGGATATTGTACTAACATCTTATCCACTACTCACTCGAGATTTCGAAAATCTTGTATGCCAGCGTTGGCACGTCATCGTTCTGGATGAGGCACAATACATCAAGAATCCAAAATCTGTCAGCGCGATCAATGCCTGCAACCTTCAGGCTGCTCATCGATTATGCCTTTCCGGAACACCCATGGAAAATCATCTTGGTGAACTATGGAGCTTAATGCGTTTTTTAATGCCTGGACATCTATCAGACGAAAAATCGTTCAATATTCAATTTCGCCGCAGCATCGAGCGTGACCGATCAAGCGATGCTCAGTTAGCTCTCAATCGGCGTATTTCCCCGCTGATTTTAAGACGTACAAAAGACGAGGTCGCTACCGAGTTACCAGAAAAGACTGAGATTATTCACGGTATTCAACTCACCAAACAACAATCCGATCTTTACGAATCCGTCCGATCTGCCATGGACAAGCGTGTTCGAGACGCCATCAGCACAAAAGGCTTGGGGCAGTCTCACATCATCGTTCTAGATGCTTTACTCAAGCTTCGCCAAATCTGTTGCCACCCACAGTTGCTAAAGAGCCCTGCCGCTCAAAAAATCACACAGTCTGCCAAGCTTGATTTTCTCACTGACGAACTCCTCCCCACTCTTCTTGAGGAGGGGCGGAAGATTTTGTTATTTTCATCATTTACCTCCATGCTTTCACTCATTGAAAAGCATTTGATTCAACAAGACATCGCCTATCTCAAGCTCACGGGTCAAACAAAAGACCGTGCCGAACTGGTAAAAAAATTCCAAGCGGGAGCAGTGCCTATTTTTCTCATCTCCCTGAAGGCGGGCGGGACTGGGCTAAATCTAACGGCCGCTGATACCGTGATTCATTACGATCCATGGTGGAACCCAGCAGCAGAAAACCAAGCCACCGACCGAGCCCACCGAATCGGACAAAATAAAGCGATTTTCGTCCACAAACTGGTCTGCAAGGGCACCATCGAAGATCGAATTCTAGACCTCCAGAAACACAAATCTGATCTGGTGAAAGCACTGCTTTCCGCAGAGACCAGCAAACTTAAAATTGACACAGAAACACTTTCTCACCTCCTTTCTCCACTCGATTGAAGGTTGTAATGTTTGGCGAGAAGCGCCTCACCAAAGAAATCAGATCATTCCTTCGATGAGTTTTTCTAACTTCACGATGTCCGCTGAGAATGCGCGGATTCCATGAGCCGTCTTTTCTGTCGCCATCGCATCCTCGTTAAGCATGAATCGGAAATCACTCTCGTTTAAGCTGATTTTTTTGTGATCACTGGCAGAGGCCTCCTCGGCGGTCAAACGTGCAGTGATTGGTTCAATAGATTCTTGTAACTCAGCGAGTAGACTCGGGCTGATGGTGAGTAAGTCGCAACCTGCAAGAGCGAGAATTTCTCCCTTATTGCGGAAGGATGCACCCATGACTTGGGTTTTATAACCGAACTTTTTATAGTAGTTATAAATTGAGCGGACAGAGACGACACCAGGATCTTCATCGCCTTGGAAATCCTTGCCAGTGGCTGCCTTATGCCAATCAAGAATACGGCCGACAAATGGTGAAATGAGCCGCACGCCAGCTTCTGCACATGCGACAG
This sequence comes from Verrucomicrobiota bacterium, assembly GCA_009885905.1. Lineage (GTDB taxonomy): Bacteria > Verrucomicrobiota > Verrucomicrobiia > Verrucomicrobiales > Akkermansiaceae > Luteolibacter. The sequence continues at coordinate 13,669 of VFJU01000482.1, read as the reverse complement.
CTTGTGCGAATGAAAACAGAAGTGTTAGATTGCAATGGATTCCTTCCTTGGCGAGCACTTCTGCGGCTTTAATACCTTCCCAAGTCGAGGCGATTTTGATGAGAATTCGATCACGCGAGTGACCTTCTTTTTCATAAGCTGCGATGAGTTGACGCGCTTTAGCTACAGTTGCCGCGGTGTCGAATGAGAGCCGAGCATCGACTTCTGTTGAAACTCGCCCGGGAACAATCTTTAAAATTTCTAGGCCGAAGAGGATAAGAATGCGATCAAGAATCGCCTCAGTGAGTGCTGCCCCGGTGATGCCAGTCGCTTTCACTTCGCTGACCGCTTGATCGACCAAATAATGGTATTCAGGCTTCGCAGCGACTTGGAGAATCAATGACGGATTGGTCGTCGCATCTTGAGGCTGATAGACTTTCATCGATTCGAAATCCCCAGTATCGGCAACTACAGTCGTAAACTGCTTTAATTGATCAAGTTGATTCATGCTCATGAGCGTAGAGGCTAAGGCGGTGATCTGCGCTTTGGAAAGACGAAAGACTTGGCCGTGAGATGATTTATCCCATCACGACTTCAGCAGAAAATGCAGTCTCTTAAAGACAAATGCACCCGCGGTGGCTCCCGTCAGATCCGCCAGCCAGTCGAGGATATCCTTTCCACTGCGACCTGGAGTGAAGCTTTGGTGATATTCATCTAACCAACCTAGCAGCGCGATGATCCCGACCGCCGTGACGATAAGCCGCATCCAATACGGTTGTTGAGGGCTCCGCCTAAATAAATAAGCGCAAAGCAAACCACTGCCCCCGAAAAAATAGCCAAAGTGGGCAAATTTGTCGAAGTGATCGATAGGGGGGCTATATTCACTAACAAGTGAAAATGAAGAAAAAACCCAAAGCATCGCAAACCAGAGAATAAAACTAACCAGCCAGAACTTTGGATTCCTTGGCAGCCGGTTCATCTTCAAAGCTTGCGCATTTCATCTTCGAGTCGCTCGGCCAACCACTGCTTCATCATCGATTGATAATTGAGGAAGCGACCACGCGCGATGCGTTTAATTCTTGATAGCATCCGCGGATCGAAACGCAAGGTGATGGTGGTGGACTCGCGTGAGTCAGTGGTGTGAATCGACGTCGCCATCAATCGGCCATCTAACTCGTTATTTTCCCAAAACCGCGCCTCGGCGTTCTCATCAGAAAACTCGGGGATTTCGCTCCAACTTTTAATAGCATTCATGGTGAATCAGTGAGTTTATCAGCGGAATTCCGCGTATTTACGGTCGTAAAATTTTTGCTCAGTATCAGACATTTCTCGTGCGGCGACCACACGTGTCACTTTGCCATCGGTACGGAACGACAGGAACAAATATCGATCCGCCACGGTACGACCGAGAGCGTAGTAGCGTGTCGCGCGGTCGGCTCGCTCGTTATCAGGAAGAAAACGAACAGAGAATGGATCCTCAAAAGCTTCTTCAAGCTCGCGAGGCTTGATGTTTCTGAGGTCGAATTGAATGTCTAGAAGATCAAGCTCCATATGTGAATTCTGATTACGATCCCAAAAAGCGCAACAAAGACTTTAAGAAACTCAAAGTGTATGACCCATGCGAGTGCGTTTCGTTTCTAGGTACTTTACGTTGTGCGGATTTGATGGAAGCGAAATCGGCAGCTGCTGCACGATCTCGAGTCCATAGCCCTCAAGCCCGATCACTTTTTTCGGATTGTTGGTGAGTAACCGCATCTTCCGCACTCCAAGATCATAGAGAATTTGGGCACCCATTCCATAGTCACGAAGATCTGATCCATAACCCAGTTTTTCGTTCGCTTCGATGGTATCCATCCCCTCTTCCTGAAGCTTGTACGCATGCATTTTAGCCGGAAGACCGATACCACGTCCCTCTTGCCTGAGGTAGAGTAGCACGCCACCTTCCTTAGAAATGTGCTCAAGGGCTGCAGCGAGTTGCCCCCCGCAGTCGCAACGTTGGGATTGAAACACATCACCTGTTAGGCATTCGGAGTGCACACGGACGAGCGTTGACTGATCTGGATCAATCACGCCTTTGGTGAGTGCGAGGTGATGACTCGCATCGGTGGTGACTCGATAGAGATGGCAGTCAAACTCGCCAAAGTCCGTTGGCATTTTTACCGTCTGTTCCCGAAACACTAACTTTTCAGAGCGTCTGCGGTATTCGATAAGTTGAGCTATGGTACAGGCTTTAAGGCCGTGACGTTTCTGATAGGCACCAAGTTGGCCGACGCGCGCCATCGTGCCATCATCGTTCATGATTTCACAAATCACCGCCGCTTTTGGTAGTCCTGCGAATCCTGCGAGATCGAGTGCAGCCTCGGTGTGACCCGTCCGGCGCAAGACACCCTCGGCGACTCCTTGGAGTGGGAAAATGTGACCTGGTCTAACAAATGAATCTGCTCCAGCAGCCGGATCCGCGAGCAGGCGGATTGTCAGTGCTCGGTCCGCAGATGAAATACCGGTGGTGATGCCCTCGGCTGCATCTACTGTCACTGTAAAGGCTGTTTTGTGACCCTCACGATTGCGGCGAGTCATCTGAGGAAGATCCAGTTCCTCTGCACGCATGGCGGTGATGGGCGTACAGATCATCCCCCTCGCGTGGGTGGCCATAAAGTTCACCATCTCCGGGGTGCAGAGCGAAGCGGAGCCAACGAGGTCCGCTTCATTTTCACGAGATGGATCGTCCGCCACGATGACAAGACGTCCCGCAGCGATCTCAGCAACAATCTCTGGGATAGGGCTAAATAAAAGTATCGAGTCTGACATGATAGAATTGGATATGATTACGGCTCAGTTAAGAGACGGATCGTCAGGGGCTTCTGCCAGTATGCGGTGAAGTGGAGAAACTTGACGCAAGAGTTCGAACCAAAGATTACCATCGTGTTCTTTTCCTAACAATCCTGGTTGGGGATCAGTCGCCACCCAGGAGCTGTGGCGGAGCTCATTTTCTAACTGACCCGCTGTCCATCCAGAGTAGCCAATGTATGCCCGCACGATCCGCCCTGGACGGCGAGCTTGCGCGACGGCGGCATCGGCGGAAAGTCGGATTGCCCAGCGCAAGCCATACTTTTTGCTCCACCAGAATGAAGAAAATGTTAGTTGGTCCGGCGCGACTGGACCGCCATGGTGGACTTGAAGTTGTTGTAGCGAGGCAAACTCCTCACCGTGAAGGAAGTCGCCAACGGTCTTTCCCGTCGGGTGATTTAAAATGAGGCCGAAGGCACCGAGATCTACTTGATGTTGTGCCAAAAGAATCACGGAGTGACGAAAAGTGCCCTCCCGCAACGATGGCCCCGCAAGCAGCAACTGCCCTTGGAGCTGGATCGGGAAGTCGGATTGGTTTGAGTTGTCAGCCACATTGCTAGCATAATACTCACAACGCAGTTCGCCAACCGCCGATTGCGTAAGATTTTTATAACTGCGGGAATATGCTGGAAATATTACTGCGAAAACGCAAAACAGACGCATGCTTCAACGACTCATTATAGGAATCCTCGCATTGGGCGTTGCGCATGCCGCGCCACTTAAAATTCGCGTGGTCGCGGCGAATTTAACGTCCGACAACAAGCAATCCTACTCACCGGATAACGGTAATCATAGCAACCCGCAAGGTGCCGGGGCGAGGATTCTTCAGGCAATCAAGCCAGATATCGTCATGATACAGGAATTCAACACCACGGTGCCAACTCGCCAATGGGTCAACCAAACCCTCGGGCAAGAGTTTGTTTTCATGGTTGAAAATAACATGCAAATACCTAACGGAATCATCAGCCGATTTCCTATCATCGAGTCTGGGTCTTGGGATGATCCCGTATTGAATAACCGAGAATTCGCATGGGCACGCCTCAGTTTGCCTGCAAGCCGAGAACTGTGGGTTGTCAGTCTCCACCTTCACTCCAAGGGTGAGTCGTCACGGGCCATGCAGGCGGTTGCACTGGTCAAATTCATCAAAGAAAAAGTGCCGCAAGATGGAATGCTACTCGTCGGTGGTGATCTGAACACGCGCTCGACCGGTGAAAGTTGTTTGAAAGAACTCGCAGCGGTAGTCGTGATCCCAACGAAACCACCCGCTGACCAACAAGGTGAAATCGCCACCAACGCCCCTCGCAACCGTCCATACGACTGGGTACTAGCGAGCCCGCCACTTGAAAATTTCGCGGTGCCCGTGAAGATCGCAGATCTGAATTTTCCCAACGGATTAGTATTGGACAGCCGTATTTTTAATCCTTTAGAAAAAATATTTCCGGTACAAAAGACTGATAGCGGATTGCCCAACATGCAGCATATGGCTGTAGTTAGAGACTTCGATTTGCAATAGTGTTAGGAAGAAAACCTATCTTCTTTTGGAGTGGCTCCACTAGTAATTTTTGCTTCGCCATTGGCTGCTAGATGAATGAGGCAGTGATAAACATCTTCCGGGTCAGCACCGATCGCCGTGGAAATTTCTTCAGCCGAATTTGAGTGAGAACTGAGCTCTTCACGAACTTTCATCAGGGTTTCGATGAAATCTCCCGCAGCTTTTTTCCCGGCCTCCACTCCTGGTTGGTGATAGGCATTGATATTCACCAATGACGCATAAAAAGACACGGTGCGCTCAAATAGAGCGATGAGCAATCCGAGTTGAAACGGGGTGACTTCTGGAATCGAGATCGTCACGGAATAACGTCCCGCGGCATAAAGTGCTTTCCGAGTGCCTCGCAGGAACCCTTGCAAATAGTCTGCACTCGTGATGCCGGGGTCGACATCAATGCTGGGACCGTTGCGACCTTTTCTCACTTCGATAAATGTCGCAAAAAAATTATTCACTCCGTCACGGAGTTGCTGAATGTAAGCATGCTGGTCGGTTGATCCTTTATTACCATACACCGCGATGCCTTGGTGGACGATGTTACCGTCGAGATCCTTTTCCTTACCTAACGACTCCATCACTAACTGTTGGAGGTATTTAGAAAAAAGCACGAGCGAATCCTTGTAAGGTAGAACGACCATGTCTTTTTCTCCTTTGCCGTTGGTGGCGCTGTGCCAAGCGATCGCAAGTTGCATCGCGGCATTTTGATGCACATCCTGTTTACGGGTTTCGGTATCCATTGCGGCTGCTCCATCTAGCAGAGCGTCGATGTCAAGGCCTTGTAACGCAGCAGGCACAAGGCCGACGGTGGATAGAACGGACGTACGTCCACCGACCCAATCTTCCATCGGGAAACGAGCAAGAAATTGCCCTTGAGTCGCATAATTATCCAACTTGGATCCGATGCCAGTGACAGCGATAGCGTGATGACCAAAGTTGAGTCCTGCAGCTTCGTAAGCAACCTTAGCCTCGAGCATGCCGTTACGCGTTTCTGCGGTACCACCAGATTTTGAAATAACTAGGACCAAGGTTTTTGCTAAGCCGATCTTCGAAAGCTTAGCTAGTACTGAATCCATTCCTGCGGGATCGGTGTTGTCAAAAAAGGCTAAAGGAAGGCGCGCATTCTGACCGATGGCCTCAGACACAAGTTGCGGACCGAGGGCGGAACCACCAATACCGATGAGCAAGACTTGTTCGAAACATCCGCCAGAGGGTGGCTGTACCGTGCCGTTGTGGATTTTTTCCGCGAATGCCTTGAGAGCCGCGATTGGCCCGACGATCGCTTCTTTCAACTGCTCGTTCGGCGCGAGATCTGCATTGCGTAGCCAGTAATGGCCGACCATGCGGCCCTCATCCGGATTCGCGATGGCGCCCGCTTCCACAGCCACCATGTCGGCAAATGCCTTGTGGATTTTCGGCGCCAAGACCGCGACATCGCTCGGAGCGATGTCCATCAGCGAGAGATCCAGCGAGAAACCATATTGAGGGTAGCGGATAAGACTTTGGTTGTAGGATCTCCAAGACATATTAGTGAATGATTAAAAGTGATAGTATCGAGTGAAAGCGATTTTTGTATTGGTTAGTAACGGAGGATCGCATGGACAGAATGGTCACCTAGCTTGCTGCGACCGCCGAGAAATTCGAGTTCAATGAGAAAGGAAATTGCCACGATGTTAGCACCGAGTTCTTCAAGCAGTCTCACCGCCGCCGAGGCGGTGCCACCCGTTCCAAGCAAATCATCTATCAGTATAATAGATTCGTTGGGTGCGACCGCATCTTCATGCAACTCGACGACGGAGTTTCCATATTCCAGAGAGTAAGCTGTTTGACGAGTTTTCCATGGGAGTTTGCCGGCTTTGCGCACGGGGACAAATCCAGCTCCGAGCCGGTCTGCCACAGCTGAAGCAAAAATAAAACCACGAGCATCAATGCCGACAACCTTGTCAATTTTCGTATCACCGATGGTTTCGCATAGTAATGAAATCGAGTGACGAAAAAGTTCTCCATCACCAAGGAGCGGACTGATATCTTTGAAGACGATTCCCGGTTTTGGGAAATCGACGACGTCACGAATTGCAGTTCGTAAGGATTCGACAGTTGGCATAGTGGGTAGAATCTAGGTGGTTACCGCAAAGTTGGGAAATGCTAATTCCATCCTAGAAATAAAACCCGTAGAACCATGGATGACATCACCTGACGCGCTCTAGCAGCCAAGCAAGTAAGCCGCTAATCGGAAGGCGCTCTTGCTCCATCGAGTCGCGATGACGCACGGTAACGGTGCCTTTGAGTTCATCACCTTGCTCGCCAAGTGTTTCAAAATCGACGGTGACGCAAAACGGCGTACCGACTTCATCTTGGCGGCGATAGCGGCGCCCGAGTGCTCCGCCGTCGTCGTAGAAGACATTCATCCAAGGCTGCAGTGATTTTTGGATATCGCGGCAGATTTGGACTTGTTCGTCGTTCTTTTTTAGCAGTGGAAAAATACCAACTTTGATGGGCGCCATGCGTGGAACGAACCGCAAGACCGTGCGCACGTCTTCTTTGCCCTTTTCGTCGGTCAGCGTTTCCTCATCAAAGGCCTCGCAAATGAGTGCGAGCACCGTGCGGTCACAACCGGCGGATGGCTCGACGACGTGTGGAAGGAATTTCTCCTTGGTCTCTTCATCGAAGTAGAGCTGAGATTTTCCAGAGCCTTTCTCATGGACGCCGAGATCGTAGTCTGTGCGGTAGGCCACACCTTCTAACTCCTGAATGCCAAAAGGAAATTCGTATTCGATGTCGTACGTCTTCTTCGAGTAAAACGCACGCTCACCATCCGGGATGTCGAGGATATGTAATTTCTCACGCGGAATGCCGATTTCTCCATAGAACTTGAGGCGTTCAGCCAACCACTCGTCGGTGAGGCGCATGCCGTCGTCGGGGTGGCAAAAATACTCGATTTCCATTTGCTCAAACTCACGAGACCGAAAGGTGAAATTACGCGGATTCACCTCATTTCTGAATGACTTACCAACTTGCGCGATTCCAAACGGCAACTTGACCCGATTTGAGTCGAGTACGTTTTTATACTGAACAAAAATCGATTGCGCCGTTTCAGGTCGCAGGTAGGCGATGTCGTCGCCCGTCGCTCCCATGTTGGTCTGAAACATTAGGTTGAACTGTTTTGGTTCACTGAGGACCCCGCCGCAATGCGGGCACGGATTCATCGGGCCGGTCTGAGCCAATTGCTCTGTCGCCATGAGTTGGTAAAAATACCACAGGGTCATGGGTTGTTGGCGTTGCGCTTCTTCAAGAAAAAAACTGATCGTTGAATCAGGGTTACGGACCAAGGCCAATCCAGCGGCAAGCTTCTTGCCTTGCTTGTTGACCCAACGCTTGAGTTCGTCGCTGGTGACCGCAGTCCCTGCGATTTCCCCGGGTTGCGTCATCGTCGTGATCCCAGCAAGCGATTGCGCCCACTCGGATTCTGCCATCATGGATTCGAGTTGGTCGAATCGGATGTGCTTCTGACAATGCTTGCACGTCGCCATCGGATCGCTGAAACCACCGACATGGCCAGAGGAAACGAGGACCTGCTCCATTGTTAGAATCGAGCCGTCCATGCCAAGCACATCATCGCGTTCCTGAACGGTTTTCCGCCACCAGTAGTCTTTTAAATTTCGCTTCAACTCCGCTCCAAGCGGACCGTAGTCCCAGCATCCGTTGAGACCTCCATAAATTTCACCCGCTTGAAAAATGAAGCCGCGACGTTTGCACAACGACACAATTTTTTCCATGCGCACGGGATCGGTAACTTCTTTGCTGGCCATAAATGGTAAAGGTTCGAGCGCGAAGGGAAGCAGGCGCAGCGGCGGGCGGCAAGGCGGGATTGTGGGCACTTGGACTGGGGTGAAATCTTGCTCACGCCGCAGCGATGGCGGTTCCGGCTTGCAATAACACGAAGCGAGGTATCATTTCGGGTGGCGATGGCGAAATCTCTGATGCGACCCGTAGCGAGTCCAGCCCGGCTCGATGGACTGCCCCCCATAGAGGTGGCGGGGCAATTGCGGCATCTGGACGGATTGGTTTTTTTCGATACTGCAGGGAATTCATCCCATCGCGCCGGCGGATCCATCTCGGTGATCGCAGCCTGCCCCAAGCAAATATTGCGTGGAAACATTCACGTCGTCAGCGATCTTTGCCTTCTCCGTGCCACCCTAGCAACCGAGAAAAATGTTATGGGGGACTGCGGATTTCCCATCGGTGGCCTCTGCGGTTGGATCGATTACGAAGGTGACTTCGTCTTCGGTGACTACTCTGAAATGCTGGTTTTTAACCACCGTGACCACACATGGTGGGAAATAGGACATCTCTCTTCACAACTCAAATCCACTCGGTCACGTGCTGTAATCAGCCCTTTCGTACCGCTCGGATCTCCCGAGCAATTCACCCGCGGCGTCGCCCGCATCAAGGAATGGATCGCTGCAGGCCATATCTATCAGGCAAATCTATCACAAGCATTCGTCGCTCAAGTCAGCGGTGATCTTTTCTCTCTTTACGAAACTCTGCGCGACGCATCACCCGCTCCGATGGCTGCCTACCTGAACTTGGATGGCAGAGAAATTCTCAGCTCATCACCAGAGACTTTTCTATCCATTTCTGGCAGAGGGATTGAGACTCGACCCATCAAGGGCACCCGCCCACGCTTTAATGACCCGGACGAAGACCGACGGTCTGCTTATGAATTACAGACGTCACCCAAGGAAATCGCCGAGCTTGTGATGATCACCGACCTGCTCCGCAATGATCTTGGCCAAGTCTGTGAATTCGGAAGCGTCGAGGTGGCGGAAATGCTCCGCCTCGAGACCCTCGCACAAGTTCATCACCTTGTTTCTACTGTCACCGGCACTTTACGAACCGATGTGGATGCGCTCACCGCCATCGCCGCTTGTTTCCCAGGTGGCAGCATCACCGGAGCACCGAAAAAACGCGCCATCGAAATCATCCGTGAGCTAGAAGGCACTTCACGCGGCGTTTATTGCGGGGCGATTGGCTGGCTTGGCTACAATGGCGAATGCTCGCTCAACATCGCTATCCGCACACTCGTTCGTCGCGGCGAGCACGTGATCTATCAGGTCGGTGCCGGCATTGTCGCTGACTCTGAACCGGAAAATGAATACGAGGAAACTCTGCATAAAGCCGCGGGAATCCGTCTCGCCATCGAGCGCTGGCAAGCATCCCAACAATGAAAAATCTGCCTGCTCAAATCCGCAACACCCTCCGATGGATTGCGATATTGGCCCCCATGGCTATACTCGTTGGCTCTGCCTCGGCATTTTTTCTTTGGTCGTTAGATGCCGTCACTCGAGTCCGCTTTACCTATCCTGGACTTATTTTCCTGTTACCCATCGCCGGTCTTTGTATTGGGCTAATCTATCAACATTACGGTAAATCTACCGATGGCGGGAACAACTTGTTGTTCGATGAAATTCACCAACCTGGTGCCGGGATTCCTCGTCGGATGGCGCCACTCATTCTTTTCAGTACTCTCGTCACTCATCTTTTCGGCGGCTCGGCTGGGCGTGAAGGGACCGCTATACAAATGGGTGGTAGCATCGCCGCCACTTGCGCACGAATTTTTAAGTTAGATGCGGCTCACGTTCGTATTTTACTCATGGCTGGCGTCGCTGCGGGCTTCGGTTCTATTTTTGGAACCCCCATCGCCGGCGCGGTCTTCGCTCTGGAAGTTCTCATCATCGGTAAAGTCCAGTATGACGGACTGATCCCTTGCTTTTTTGCCTCGATACTTGCCGATTGGAGTTGCCGCGCATGGGGCATCGGTCACACCCATTACCACGTCGAGGTCCCCGCCGTGGGCTCTATCATGGATGGCACATTGATGGCACAAGTCATCGCTGCAGCCATCGCTTTCGGTCTAGTTAGCTTGCTTTTTTCTAACATATCTCATCACCTTAGTGCCGCCTTCAAGACCTACATCCCACGAGCCGAGTTCCGGCCTGTGGTTGGCGGGCTCATCGTCATCGGATTATTTTTCCTTGCCGGCACGGGCGACTACCTCGGCCTGGGTGTTCTAGGTGACCGCCCCGATGCGGTCACACTTCCCGCAATGTTTACCTCCACTGAGATCCCAGCCAGTGCGTGGATTTGGAAGCTGGTTTTCACCATCGTCACCCTCAGCGCAGGCTTCAAAGGTGGCGAGGTCACCCCGTTGTTTTTTATTGGTGCAGCTCTTGGAAATTTCCTCGCCATCCTCTTCGGAGCCCCGGTCGACTTATTTGCCGCGCTCGGTTTCATCGCCATTTTCGCAGGCGCCACCAACACTCCGCTCGCATCTATTTTTCTCGGCATGGAACTCTTCGGTGCTGGCAACGGGCTCTATTTTGCCACCGCGTGCTTGATCGCCTATCGCTGCAGCGGATCTAAAGGCATCTACACCTCGCAAAAATCGGGGCTACCTAAAATTCTTGTTTTTGAAAATGACAAGTGACTTGCCTGCCACCACCCACACGGTTATTCCACGCCTTGCCCTATTTGGCATCCACGCCTCCGTAGTTCAATGGATAGAACGATGGTTTCCTAAACTGTAAATCCGTGTTCGATTCACGGCGGGGGCATTTCTTTAAAACGCTTTAATTAAGCAAGTTGCGGAACAATTAAGCGGTTAGGTATTTGGCTAAAAACGCTGAAAAACGCACGAAAACGCACCGCGAAACGGAAAGTAAACGGAAGTGAATTTTTCCCCGGTTGTCCCCATCCACGCGCCCGGCTGCGTCCCGGTGGACGGGCGAACGTGTTTTTGATACCCTTCACCCCTTGAAACTCGACTGGCGCGGTAGAATTATTCTAACGAAACTCGCTGAAGGCTGTACTTTGAAGATCGAAGTTGCAACTATGCCCAAAATGGGTAGGGTTTCGCAGTGCCACGGAAAATCCGCGATCTCCTCAAAGACCTTCGGAAAGCGGGATTCACCCTCGCACCCGGCGGCAAGGGGAGTCACCGGAAGTTTGAACACCCCGCAGTCAAAATTCCGGCTATCATTCCGGGACGCGACGGCGACGACGCCAAGCTTTATCTGGAACGCCACATTGCCGAAAAAATCAACGAGTCCAAGTCATGAAAAAAATCTCCGCCAAAGAAGCCAGCCGCCTCGCCCGGAACTATCCCCTCAGCGTGCGCTGGAGTGATGAAGATCAGGTATTCGTCGGTTCCATTCCCGGCCTCATGGGTGATTGCTGCCATGGCGATACTCCCAAGGAAGTCATTCCTCAACTTCAGGACATCGCCGAAGATCTTGTCGCTTTCCTTACCCAGAAAGGCCAGTTGCTGCCCGCGCCATCAACCCCCCTCTGCAATCCCGATCCCGTGGCCATCCGCAGCGCCATGGGACTCAGCCAGACCAAGTTCGCCCAACTCATCGGCGTGAGCGTCCGCACCCTGCATAAATGGGAGCAACACACCAGTAGCCCGAGCGGAGCCGCCAAGACGCTCCTGAAAGTCGCCGCCTCGAATCCTCAAGCTGTCCGGCATGCGCTTCGAGCGTGATCCTTGCCCTGCGAAAACCGCACACTCTTCGTCGTCGCAGAAATCACTCCCTTCGTATCGCAACAATCCGATGAAACTAGAATTCCAAATGGTCTCCGAATTCGTTTCTATCGCCGTCTCGGAAGGCTTGAAAAAGCACCGAGAACATCACGCCGGGTATTGATCTGCTAAACTGTAAATCCGTGTTCGATTCACGGCGGGGGCATTTGGCCGAAAACGCAGAAAAAAGTATGGAAACGCAACGAAAAACGGGCAGTAATCGGGAAGTAAATTTTTAGCCTGTTACACTTTCCCCGCGCTCGATCGCAAGCACAATGATGATGGTATTTGTATCATCTGGACTTAATAGCCCATCAAATGGCAACGATTTCCGATCTACCGCACCTACCAGCCCAATACGCTTTTTGAAAATGAGTCCGAGCGCGGCGACGAATCTGGCGGCAGAAATATTGCTCTTCGAGTCTTGATGCCGAAAGGCACGACCATATCTACCGAATCCTGCAACCTTGATTCCAGAATCTCTTTCAAAGTCGGCAAGCCGGGGGGATAAATCGGATGGTAGCTTAAAATTGTGAGTCCGTGTCTGTCGGCAACTTCTTGGATTCTTTGGCCGAGCTTTGCTTCATTGTTGGGAGACTCTATCGACTCGCCTTTCCTTTGTCCAATGGACTTTTCAAAAGCGAGCGGGGAGGCGTTGAGTGAGGAACTCTTGTTGGCGAAATCGGCTTTTGGCCCGCGCAACCGCGCCCGACGTTTCTCATAGTTTGCGGCGGATTCCTTTGCGGCATCCTCCACCGTCGCCGAACCCTTTCAAGCTCACGCATCATGAAAAATGGCTTCACCGCACCTCGGCCGCCAGCGCCTCTGCCTGAAGCACCACCGTGCGAATGGCGGCATCGTTCCCGTTCATGCATGAACAACCCGAAAAGAAGGCGTTTTTAGTAGTAGTGCCTCATCGAAATGCTTCTACGCAGCGAACACATACATAGTTAAATCGAAAGATTCCAATTCTGCACTAAACGCCTGATGCAGCAGCGACTTCTTCAACGCCTCCAGCGCGGCGTGCTTCCGCTCGTAGAGGCGGGCGAGGCGTTGGGTTTCTTCTTCGTTCACGCAGGCAGGGCTTCCAGTGGCGAGGCACTCTTTTCATACAGTGTCACGCCCACACGGCGGATGTGGTCGAACAGAGCCGGATGGCTCAATGAGGACATCAGGGAAAGATCGATTTGGTAGGGCAGCAACAGGTCGTCCAGCTCGTTATCAATCCGCGTCAGCAGGCTGTGATTCAGTTCAACGCCGCAGAGCGTCAGATCTATGTCTGAACCAGGGCGATACGTCCCCTTGGCACGCGAGCCATACAGCACCGCCTTTTCCACCTCGGGGTAGTGGGCCAGCACGCTCAGAATACGGTCCACAGTGGTTGCCGTCAGACCGTGGTTCATGCCTCCTCCTTTTCCATCTCCAGAAAGCGGCGCTGGAACGCCTCAAACGCCGGAACGTAGAGCACCTGCACCGCCGTCATGATCTTCTCAGCCACGTTGTCATTGTAGGTGTGGGAGGACTCGTTCCGGTGCTCGATCATCTTCATCCATGCCTCCCCGTCCTCGATGAGTTCCACCGCAAAGGCTGCCCGCGTGGCGTCCCTTGATCCATAGAGTTTGTCTGGGCTGCCGCGCGCCGTCAGGAAATCCTTCAGTGTGTTCCAAGCCAGCTCATGCGTGAACTCGAATGCCTGAATGAGTCCCTGCCGTTCCAGA
>VFJU01000151.1 GCA_009885905.1 Verrucomicrobiota bacterium | reverse complement strand
GTTTCTTTTCCCATGCGGAGGTCGGATCGTGGTCAAGAATGACGTGGCGGTTGTATTGTGGTGAATTCGAGTCTTCTACCCAAAGATCTCTAACGGTTACTTGACGATATGACAGCAAAGGATGCTTGAGTATTTTAGACTTGTAGCCCCATGCACCCCCAATCGCGAAAACCCCAGCGGGTGAGCAACCATCGCCTTCTTTTTTGGTGACAGCTCCAGCAGGATTTGGACTGATCCCATTGCCCCATACGAGTCCATTTTTTCCTAAACGACCACTCCACGGGTCATTGACAGTTTTCCAATCAGCACCAACTTTCTGATAGAGACAAAGGGTAACATTTGAGCTTTGCCAATCCTCAGCGATACCAATGAGGCATTGTTTTGAATCGGCTGGCAGCTCGAAGGCAGACGCTGATAAAAAGCTGACAGTGGATAGAATAAGAATTCTTAGAAGCATGGGGATCAATGGTCACCAAATGTCACTCGCTGCTGGGCAAGAAGAGGGCCTCAGCGCGTGATGGAAGTACACCTGGACCATCGCCTAAACTGGTAGATTGATCCTCGTTCAAGGGCATCGGTCTAAAAGACTCAGAATGGGTGTCGACCCGAAATTCGAGTTTCATCACGTCGCGATTGGTTTCTGCGACTTGATCGAGTAGATCGCGATTTTGATTCTGAAGAGCCTCGAACTTCTTGTTGAAGTTATTGAGAGTCTCAAAAAAAACTTTTTGCGTTTCTTCTGTGGTTGATTCGGAGGCCAGCGGCTTTGGAGCGATAGCGATGGGTTTCGGGGGTGCTGACTTGTCTTGCGTGGGTAGAAAAAGAGGACTTGAGGGTTGTTTTTCGCTTGGAATTGGAACCCCAGCATCGATCAACGAAACAAATGACCGAACTGACCACCAGTGGGTGACCCCTGCGGCAGTCATGGCAGCAAGCGCTAGACCGCATATCATTGGGATGGTTGTTAGTTTCATCGTTTGCGATTTGGGGCCGATTTCTCCACTTGAGCGTCTTGTGAAACGACTGGTGCGACCTCAACTGGTTTTGGCAGAGAGATAAGTAATTGTTGCAGGTCGTCGATCGCGACACCAATTTTTTGAGCATCCTCGTCTAGTTGCCTAACAGAATTAGCAACAATTGCACCGATGGTTGAAATTTGTTGGTAGCCGAGGTCGGCTTCATATCCAGGTTCTGCGATGCTGAAGACGTCTCGGCCATCCGAGTCAGGAACAAGAACATGGGGTTGGATCGTTAAAGTTATTTTTGACCCTTCGGCAATTTCAACATCGTGGCGGTAAAGGGAAGCGTTGTTCGATGCATCAAAATGCCAACCCGGAGGCGCTTGGGCAAGCGGCTTGGCCGGGAATGGAGCGCGCAATTTGATCCGGGATACATCGATGG
>VFJU01000228.1 GCA_009885905.1 Verrucomicrobiota bacterium | reverse complement strand
TGTCGCCGGGCGGTGGCGGTGCGGGTTCCAGAGACTCGAGCGGTACAACGATCGTTGGTGGAACCGGTGGATCAGGTCGTATTTTGATCACGGTCAAACAGTTTACACCCACCACAACACCCATTGAAAGTTGGCGGCAACTTTATTTCAATACCATTGCAAACTCCGGGACGTCCTCCGACAGCGCGGATTACGATGGCGATGGTTTATCGAACAATTATGAATACGTTTTCGGGTCTAACCCCAGTGCACCGAGTACCGGTTCTTTTTTATCGGTTAGTAATAACGCTGGGGTTTTCACGCTCAGCTTCGTCGCTCAACAAGCTAGTGGGACAGGCTATGTCGGGCTCACCCGCACTTTTACGGTGGAAACCACGACGGATCTATCGAGCTCGGCATCGTGGGTTGCACTCAGCGCTTACTCGGGTATCGTAGGCATAGGTCAGACGGTCATGATTACGCCTTCCACGGGTTTTGGTAAACGCTTTTACCGCTTGAAGGCTCAGCTTCAATAACTACGAGCGAAACAACCGACCGATGAAGCGTCACCTCATACTCTCCGTGTTCTGGATACTCGGAGAACTCGGTGTCTTCGCGCAGGTGACGAACAGTGCATGGATCTATCCTTCATCATCTGGAAATTTAATCTATCAGCTCGATGAACGTGGGCAACGAATTGCAGATTTTTCTAACTGTGGATATCTCGGCGGTACTTCGGCGTTGCCAAATGTTTTGACGGCCGTTGCGCAGAGTCGCTGGGTTTATGTAAGCCCTGGGGCAGGGGATGATACGGCGCTGGTCCAGGCGGCCATCGACTCGGTTTCCGCGCTGACGCCTGATGCAAACGGCTGGCGGGGAGTGGTGTATCTTAATGCGGGTGAGTTTCAAATTTCAAGCCAAGGAGCGGGGTCGCTGAAAGAGGTGCAGTTGATTGCGGGGGGGGCGGGTTACTCCACGGCACCCACGGTGAGCTTGAGCGGTGGTGGTGGCGCGACGGCCACGGCCACGGTCTCTGGTGGCGTAGTGACCGCGGTGACGGTGACGAACACTGGGTCATCTAACTTTTATAATACCATTCCCACGGTGACTCTCAGCGGCGGCGGTGGAAGTGGGGCAACGGCTCAAGCGATCATCTCCGGCCAACCAGGCCTCAAGATCTCGACCGGTGGTGTCGTTTTAAAAGGTGCGGGAAGTTCACCCACTATCGGCACTAGACTGCGGGCGACGACTACCCCACCATTTCAATACAAAGTCATCGATGTGAATGGCGCGGGCAACGGTGCGTTTACCAGTTCTGGAAGCCGCTTGGCGGTGAGCAACACCACGCATAATCTAACACAACCGTTAGTACCGGCTGGTACGCGGACGTTTCAAGTTGATTCGACAAGTGGGCTCGCGGTCGGGCACACCGTGATCGTGAAGCGTCCGTGCACGACTGATTGGATCACGTCCATCGGCATGGGGCCGACGAACACACCAAGCCTCGAGTTTCCATGGGTCTCTGGTGAGGTGGATCTCTATTTCGACCGAGTCGTCACACGCATCGAAGGCACTTGGATCACGGTGGACGCACCGTTGCCACAGACTTTTGAAACAGTAGTCAACGGGACGCTCAATTACGGTGGAGGGCAGATCTGGCGGTACAATTGGGAGCGCGATGGGCAGGTTGGCATCGAGGACATTTACGCCGTTTCGGACTACAATGCGAGTATCACCTCCGTGGTGAGTGGCACCACTTACCCATCGGATGAAGCCCACGCGTGGGCCTTCATTAACATGGCCGAGATTCAGAATGGCTGGGTGCGCAATGTCACTGCACAGCATTTCGGCTACACGACCATCAACATCGATAGCGGTTCGAAATGGATCACCGTCGCGGATTCGCAGTGCCTCGATCCGGTTTCGATCATCACGGGTGAGCGCCGATATTCTTTTAAGATTAACGAAGGGGATTTGATTCTTTTTCAAAACAACATTGCCCGCAAAGGACGGCATGACTTCGTCTTCGGTTCGGCGGTGGCGGGGCCTAACGCATTTGTCCAGTGCAAGGGGACAGACGCCTATGCGGATGTTGGTCCACACTTTCACTGGACGGCAGGAGGGTTGTTCGACGGAATCTCGCAGTCGGGTGCCGCTGCGGGCGGTAGCGGCGAGATCAACATTCGGAACCGTGGCAATGCCGGCACCAGTCATGGTTGGGCGGGGGCATACTGCGCTGTGTGGAACTCGACCGCTTCTGCTTTTCGAGTGCGCAATCCACCCACCGCACGCAACTGGTTGGTCGGCTCGGTGGGGTCGATTCTTTCTAGCAACATCGCTGTAGGGGCTGATCCCGAAGGCACTTATGATAGTAGCGGCACCACTGGAAAAGCGGTCTATCCGAAAAGTATTTATTATGGCCAAGTGCAGCAGAAGTTGAAATGGGCGAACTCAGAATTCCGCGAAGCCTGGATGGGAGACGTCGATCAGTTTGCCAGCACAAGTGGTACTGGCGAGGCGTTGAATTGTGATGCGGCGTGGCTCACCCAGATGCAAGCGCTCGGCACGGTGAGTTCTAAATTTGATTATCTCATGGGTGGTCGAAATGTGGCGTTTACCATCGGCTTTACTCTCGATCCCGGTGACACGGTGGTCGCGGCGTCGCTCACAGTCAGCCTCAGGGACATCGGCGCTGCTTCGGGCGATGACAGCATCCGTCTCGACAGCGTTGCGAATGTTCTAACATACGCCAGTCTCGGTTGGACACCTATTGCCACTAACGGTTCCACGGTGCGCACGCTCGAGGTGGATCCCGCTTTGTTGTACGATGGCAAGCTCAACGTCGGTCTGGGTGCGGACAGTGCGGTGGACTTCGCCGTGCTCCACTATCAAGTGCAAAAAGCCCAACCTAACACCTACAGCGTTACCCTCAATCCCGTCGCGGACGCCTATGTCCGCGGTGGGACTAATGCGGCATCAAATTTCGGTACGGAGGTGACTCTCCAGACCAAGGACGTCACCGCTGGAACGAACAACCGCGAGTGCTACTTGCGATGGGATCTCAGTGCGGTGAGCGGGAAGTTGGTGTCCGCAAGGGCTCGTTTCAATGGAATTTCTGCTAGCCAACTGGGTAATGAAACCAGTGCGTGCTTCGTCAGCGACGACTCCTGGGGCGAAACGACGATCAATTTCAACAACAAGCCGGATTCGGGAAAACTTTTCGCCCAGTGGCTACCGGTCACCGGACAGGCGGTGGAATTTAGTGTGACTCCGCAGGTGAATGACACGCTTCTCACCGATAAAAAACTCTCGCTGCGCGTCCTGTCCACCGGGGATTACGGTGGCTCGGGAAACGTGACCATGGCATCGCGTGAAAGTGCCACCGCCACCAATCGCCCGCAACTCATCCTGACCTTCGAGAACACTGCTCCAACCATCGGCAACGTGGTGGATCAAGCGGTCAACGAGGATACCGCCACCGGTCCGCTCGCTTTCATCGTAGCAGACGCCGAGACGTCAGCAGTCTCGCTCACCGTCACTGGTACGTCGTCTAACACGACGTTAGTTCCTATTTCTAACATTTCAATCAGTGGCAGTGGTGCAAGCCGGAGTGTTAGCATCACCCCTGCGTTGAATCAGAGCGGTACTGCGATCATCACTCTCACCGTCAGTGATGGCATGCTCACCGCCAGCGATACTTTTTTATTCACGGTCGCTGCGATGAATGACTTGCCCGTGGCTGTCACGGGTGCCGCCAGCACACAGGCCAATCAAGCGGTGGACATTGATCTCTGGTCGCTCGTGAGCGATGCCGAAACGGCCGTCACCGGGCTACGTTTCAGCGTGAGCGGCGGTGTCAACGGCTCGGTGGTTCTGCTCGCAGATGGACATACGGCTCGATTCACCCCGTCTAACGGCTTCACCGGCGCGGCCAGTTTCACCTACTCCACCCAAGACACTGGCACCGACCCGCGGACTCTGCTTCACTATGATTTCCAATTATCAAATGCCAACGACACTTCCAACCAAGGTCGCGTCGGTACATTCACCACGGGCGGCGTGGCTGGTACTGTTAGCTACACGGCGGATCTGCCATCGGCGCTTATTCCCCAACAATTACAATCTCTCCGACTTGCTCAGAACGGTGC
>VFJU01000322.1 GCA_009885905.1 Verrucomicrobiota bacterium | reverse complement strand
TGTTCGATGAACTGGTCTGGCCAACCGATCCTCTCGACCGGTGTGTGGATGCCGGCGTCGTGGAGATTTTCGATCACGGATGCACCAAAGCCATTGAGCAGCACGTGGTCTTCGAAGGTGCAAACCACTTTACATTTTTTTGCAAAATTCTGAAGCACGGTGGCATCGAGCGGTTTGATGAAGCGTGGGTTAATCAAAGCGACGGATAAGCCTTTCGCTTCTAATTGGACCTTGGTTCGCTCGGCCATTTCGAACATCGTTCCGAGGCCGATGAGTGCGACATCGGTGCCATCCGCGATGATTTCGGCCTTACCAATTTCTAGCAGTTTCGGCTTTGCTTTGATGGGGGTTCCTTTGATTACGCCGCGTGGATAGCGGATGGCGGTGGGGCCGGCATCGTATTTAGACATCGTGAAAAGCATGTCGACGAACTCGTCTTCATCCTTCGGTTGCATGTGGATGATGCCGGGAATGTGGCGAAGGTAGCCGATGTCGAATAACCCATGGTGAGTCGGTCCGTCATCGCCAGAGAGACCGCCGCGGTCCATGCAAAGGCGGACAGGTAGGCCTTGCAGTGCGATGTCATGGATGATCATGTCATAAGCTCGCTGCATGAAAGTTGAATAGATTGCGAGAAATGGGCGAAAGTTCTCTGCGGCTAAACCACAGGCAAATAATGCCGCGTGTTCCTCGGCGATGCCGACGTCAAAGTAGCGGTCTGGCAGTTCTTTTTTAAAGATTTCTAACTTTGTTCCGCCAGGCATGGCCGCGGTGATAGCAACGATTTTAGGGTCGTTTTTCGCGAAGTTCGTGACGGCCCGTCCGAAGAGATCTGAGCAAGTGGGCGTGGTCACGGAATCGGTGGAGCCGTCCTCAATCTTGTAAGTGCCGAGGCCGTGAAATTTTCCCGGGTTATCGAGTGCGGGTTGATAACCGCGGCCTTTCTCGGTGATGATGTGGAGGACGACCGGTTCGTGCAAGGTCTTGAGATGCTCGAAAGTGCGGACTAACAAGGGCAGGTCGTGGCCATCGATCGGGCCGAAATAACGCATACCAAACTTCTCAAACAAGACGTTTTGAAAAAACAGGTTTTTAGCGCCTTCCTCGACACGGTGTGCAAGGGTGCGAACGGCTTTTCCTGCTATTTTTTCAACAAATTCCGCCGCCTGACGACGAACCGCTGCGTAGGTGTGGTGGGTTTGTAGGGCGTTGAAATAACTGGCGATCGCGCCGACGTTTTTGTCGATGGACCACTCGTTATCGTTGAGCACGACGATAATTTTTCGAGTGGTTTCTGCGATGTTGTTTAATGCTTCCAATGTAGGTCCGCAGGTGAAGGCCGCGTCTCCCGCCACTGCGACGACGTGGTGATCTTTTCCGGCGAGATCGCGTGCAGCAGCCATTCCAAGTGCTGCGGAAAGTGCGGTGCCTGCGTGACCCGCGCCATAGCAGTCGTGCTCGGACTCGCTACGCAGGAGAAAGCCATTGAGGCCCTTATAGGTACGGATGGATTTTATTTCCGAGGCGCGCCCAGTCAACATCTTGTGGACATAGCCTTGGTGCGATACGTCGAACAAAAATTTATCCGTCGGGGTGGAAAATACGCGGTGCATCGCCACGGTTAATTCGACGACTCCGAGATTAGGTCCAAGATGACCGCCGGTTTTCGAAAGGCAATCGATCAGCGTGCTTCTAACTTCCTCTGCGAGTTTTGGCAAATCTTCGTCAGCGAGTTTTTTAACATCCTCTGGACTGTGAATCTTGGAAAGGAGCGGTGCGGGAACAGGGCTATTAGAAAAGGCGGATGTCATTATCGTCGTCTGAATCGTCTATCATGATGTTGGTTTCCACCAGATTGGGCGTGGCATCCAGCGCAATTTGATTTTGGTTCCGCAAGGTGATGATCTCTATTCGTTCTTTGGCGGATTGAAGAATGGATTCGCAACGTTGCAAGAGTTCTGAGCCTTTTTCGTAGTGTGTGACCAGTTCCTCGAGGGCAAGGTGTTCGTTCTCCATGGCCTCGACGATGGATTCAAGTCCGCCCAGAGCGGTCTCGAAATCGAGAGGAGATGCGTCGTCGTTCTCAGAGTTGGATTTGCGTCGTGCCATTTTTGTTAGTTTGAATCTGGCGGACGGATTGCGCGGTCGCTGTAGTAAACCATGTCCATCCCCACCATGGGTTGCCGGTACGGGTAGCGTTTGGCGACGGCTTGAATTCTTGGATCCTTGTCAAAAAGCGATACGCCAGCGGGGTAATTGGTGAAGAACGTCCTACCATCCAGAACCATGAAGGTGAAATCTTTGTACTGATTTGCCACCTCAGTGAGAGAGCCCAGACCATGAGAGCAAGGCGATATCAATATTCCAGTCACTGGGGTTTGAAGATCGTTGGCGATGGTTTCTAACTTTTCAAATCCAGCGTAGGTAGGCGGAAGCCAAATACTGAGGCGATCGGCATACCAAGCGACAGCCCATGGCTGGTCGGAAAAGATGACTTCGTCGTCGGTGGTCCATCCTCTGATCCCAGCCGTTTTGCTGTTCAGCGCGGGTGCATAATAAGGCGGCCAATTAGGAACGCCGCCACGGTCTCGGAGGTGCATTCCGACACGGACTTTCAAGGGTAGCGCCAACACCAATGGCAATGCGCAAATTCCGACGATGAGGAAATAGTGGACGTTGCGGAGCATCGGCGTGCTTGCGACAAAATCGAGGCGGCTCCATAGGATGGAGACGAATGCCAGCCCGTAAGCGGTCATGATCGGCGCGAAAAGCAGGTGAATTTGGTTCGGGTCGAGCGGGTCTTTGGAGATTCCGAAAATTGCCAATCCGAATGCAGCTAAAATCCACATCACTAGAATCGCCCATCGAAAACTTGAGATCGATGCCCGCTTGAATGGATGGAGCAAAGAAAGGAAAAACAAAGGTGCAACGATGATTCCGCCGAGCAGTGGAATAATATCCATGGACTGCATCAAGGTCGTACGTAAGATTTTGGCAATCAGACCGTCGATAACGAGTGGCTCGGATTCCAAGTCAGCCGTCCGCATCACTGCGGCTTCACCGCTGTTGCTCAAGCCGTTGTAGACCGTTAGAAATGCGGTGCCGAAGGGCGAGCCCGTGATGCTTTGATTTCGCAAAATCGGTCCGATACCAGCGATGATGAGCAGCACGAGGATAGTGATTCCGATAACTCCCCGCGGACGGAAAGCCACCGCAGCAAAGATGATGTAACCCAGTGCAATCCAGACCGTCATCCAGTGCGTCAGAGCTAGCAAAGTGAAGAATACCCCAGCGATGAGTGCCGGGGTCATCGCGAGCCGCCCCTCTGTGGTGGCCTCAACCGCACGGTAGGCGAAGTATAGCGCGCTTGAAAAAAGCAACAGCATCAACATTTGTGGTAGCCCACTCAGTGAGTAGTTCCAGAAAGAGTCACAAAACAACATCAAGATCGCGCAAACCCCCGCAATTTTGGCATCGAAAATTCGCGCGATTAGCAAATAATTCACTCCAATCGCTAATAGGAAAAACAGCGTGGATACCGTGGCGATCACTCGGTCGAGCGGAAAAACCATTTCGTTGGCGCCCATTTGCCAGGAGTTCGGCTTGTCTGCACCGATGACCTTGAGCACGGCGGCGTTGAGCAAGGGGTTGAGCGGCGAGTGATATGTGTCTTGGAATCCCACCAGCGAAATCGAGCGTTTTTGAGCCCGCTGCGCCTGATCGTAGGCGACGGGGCGGATCATCTTGGTGGTAAATCCGTGACCACGGGCGATTTCTCTAGAAATCTGTGCCTGATCCATCGCTTGTGGCGAGTTCAAGCCTTTAAAAAGAACAAAAAGATTTCCCAAGGTAAGGATGATTAGGACGAGAAAAAATAGACTGCGGCGGATCAGGATGCCGGTGTCGACTTGCGTGGTAGATAAATTCATGAAAATTGGGATAAGGAGGCGAGGTAGTCGCTGTAGGTTGGTTATATTAAAGCCCGAGGTCCTTTAGTTTACGCTGAAGAGTTCTTCGACTGACGCCAAGAAGCTCTGCAGCATGGGTACGGTTTCCGTCCGAGAGAGCCAACGCCGCTCGAATCGTATTTGCTTCGAGGGCATGCAAGTTGAATTCGGTGGAAGCATCAAGGGTGTTTTTGGTAAGGGGTAACGAATTTCTGATATCCGTGGTCTGAGAATGCAGGAACTGCGGCAGGTGGCGAGATTCAATTGTCGGGTCGTTACTCATCACCACCCCGTGTTCGATCGCGGTCCGCAGCTCCCTCACGTTGCCTGGCCAAGGGTAGGCAAGCAGGAGTTGCACGGCGGCGTCCGACAAAGGCTTCACCGGGCGGTCGTTCTCTTTGGCAAACTCATGGAGAAAGCTGTTTGCCAAAAGCATGATGTCTTCCCGACGGTCACGCAGTGGTGGCATCTCGATTTTTACGACATTGAGGCGAAAATAAAGGTCCTCACGAAATAGCCCCTTCGCAACCAGTTCTTTTAGATTCTTGTTCGTTGCAGCGATGACGCGGACGTCCACCTTGATCGGCGTGTTCGACCCGACGCGTTCCAATGTGCGCTCGGAAAGAACTCGCAGCAGTTTCACCTGCGTCGCCGCATCTATCTCACCGATTTCGTCGAGAAAGAGTGTGCCGCCATCCGCCTGCTCGAAGCGCCCGATCCGGCGTTGCGCGGCACCGGTGAATGAGCCTTTTTCATGACCGAACAACTCACTTTCTAACAACTGAGGCGAGAGCGCGGCACAATGGACGATGACCATCTTCGCGGCAGGACGCCCTGATAGGTGGTGAAGCGTGTGCGCCACGACTTCCTTACCGGTACCAGATTCACCTTCGATCAAGATGGTCGCGCGAGTCGCCGCAACTTGTTGAATGAGGTCAGACACCCGGCCGATGGCAGCGGATTTGCCAATCAGGCGGTCGAGTTTGTGCGACTTGGTGACTTGATGGACAAGCTGCCGGTTTTCTGTCTCAAGCGTCTGGCTGCGTAGGGCGCGCTTGAGTAGCAACTCCACCTCGTCGAGATTCAGTGGCTTGGTGACGAAGTGCCATGCCCCTCGTCGCACCGCCTCTAACGCGGTGTCATTCGATCCATAAGCGGTCATCATGACCGCCACGGGCGGATCGTGTAAAGCGAGTGCCGCATCTAGTAGATCCATGCCAGAGTCACCACCTAGGCGTAGGTCTGTTAGTAAAATATTAATTGGCTCAGATTTTAAAATTGCCAATGCTTCATGCACTCCTGCAGCGGTATAAATGTCGAAGTCATCCTCAAGCGCGCTACGTAGTCCCTCGCGGGTGGCGCGTTCGTCTTCGACGATAAGTAATGTGGGTAGCATGAAGGCTTTAGAGTTCGATGACTGAATCCAGCGATCCTAACAACCTTACTGCACGCTCTGCATGAGGAAGATGAATCACGACGCGGGTCCCCTGGTTTTCTTCGCTTTCTATCGCGATCTCACCGCCGTGTTCGCGGACGATGCGCCGGACGATGAGAAGTCCAAGTCCAGAACCGGAAGACTTAGTGGTGCGGTAAGGCTCAAAAATGGCTCCCATATGATCAGGTGAAATTCCAGTGCCGTTGTCTTCAATAGAAATTACTGCTTCAAAATCGTTGACTCTAGTGCGTATGATAATTCGACCTTTGTTAGAAGAAATCGCTTGGGATGCATTTTGAATGAGATTGTAAAACACCTGTTGAAATTGAACGGAGTCAATTAATGCCGAAGGCATGGACTCAGCTAAATCGAGCTCAATGATGATTTTTCTCGAGGCTAACTCCGCTTCTAAAAGTTTTAAGGTGTCGTGCAAAAGTGCGTGTAAATCCGCCCGTTCGCGGCGTGGAGTGGTTGGACGGACGGCTTGGAGAAATTGCTTGAGTATTAAGTCTAACCGATGAATTTCATCGCGAGCCGTTGCTAGATTTTCTTCAAGTGGACCTCGCTCATTCAGTGGTAATTTGCGAAGTTTTCTACCAAGAAGTTGCAAGTGGATATTGAGTGAATTGAGTGGATTGCCGATTTCGTGAGCGACGCCAGCGGCTAACAGAGTGAGTACGTTAAGTCGCTCGGATTCGAGTGTCTCTTCTGCCTCCGCACGGGTAGACGTGAGGTCGCGAATAAGCATCACATATCCCGTCGGTTCGGTTGTCGCATCGGCATCGTCGATGGGGGCGAGGTAGAAATTCAGGTAACGGTTTTCCGGATAGAAAACCTCTAAATCGCGGCTAATGGTGCGCCCGGGTTTACCCAGCGTTCCCCAGTCAAGCCCACGAATTTGAGAAGAAATTTTTTCACCCACGGTTCTCTCTCGGTCGAGTCCGAAGAACTGGCATGCCGCGTGATTGACAAACCCGATCACGCCTTGTGGGTCGAGAATGATTACCCCTTCGTGCAGTGACTCTAACACTTGATCCATGAATCCGGCTTCGTGGACTAGGCGGGTGACGATTTGCTGCACTTCTCCCGGGATCACGCGATCCAGCCGTGCGACGAGTTTTTCGAGAAAACCAGATTTCACCTTGCGTTTGAGGTTTTTAGGTTTTCGATGATCAGGAAGCGCCATGAGTGATGTTCTAATAATCCATTGCACCTTCCCGAGCACCGCTCAGGCGCGACAGATTGGCACACTCCTTGTTGGAAGGCAACTGGCAGCCTGCGTGAATCTCATCCCCGGAGTCGAGTCGATTTATCGATGGCAGGGAAAAGTCGAGTAGACGATCGAAGCACTCGCCATTTTTAAAACCAGCGCGGAGGTATTTCCTACCGCTCGTGGATACTCAATAACGTGACAAACTAGAATCGATTTTTTCCGCCCACGCTTCGATTCCTCCCGCCATGGAAAATGCATTTTCTACGCCCTGTGCTCGCAAAATCGATGCCCCCCGGAGCGAGCGCAT
>VFJU01000059.1 GCA_009885905.1 Verrucomicrobiota bacterium | reverse complement strand
TGCCCGGTGATTTAGGATTACGTCCGACTTTAGGTTTCATCTCACGAACTTGAAAGGAACCAAAATTACGCATCACCACGTCGTCGCCATGGGCAAGGGAACCAGTGATCTCGTTGATGAGCGTTTGCAGCACTTCTAACACATGATGCTGGGTGATCTCAACTCCTTTGATTCCGAGTTGATCAGTGATTTTCATAACGAGTTCGCGCTTGGTGATGGTGGCCATGAGAGGAAAGAAGAAAGAGTGTTGTGCTGTAAGACGTGGGTATGAAATCACAAAAGATTAGAGATTGTCTTGCCAAAAATTAGTCTAATTTCAGGGAATGGGTTGGTGAGGTTTAAATCGTAATTTTGAGAATCGCGCTTCGAATCAATCTTGGCATGTCCGTGGCGGGTCATCATCTAGTGGAGATCAAGCACGGCGTTGGTGGTTTTGAAATGGAGTTTGGCGACTTTGCCGAGAATTTCGGGGCCGTCACGTGCGACGAGATCCCGCGCGGCTTGGATCACCGCGGCAGAGGCGCCGAGCGGGAGATGGATGCCACCGGTGGCGGAGGCGTGATCCATCCAGTCGATGAACCGCTCGCGAGCGAGGATGGATGCTGCGGCGACGGCGGTGTCGGATTCGCCCTTGGTGCGTTGTTCGAGTTGGAGGGTTAGCCCCTTCTGTTTGAGTGCATGTTGGAGAATTTCCGGGCGGGCGAACTGGTCGCTGAGCGTGCGCGGGCAATCTGGGCGGGCGGAAGCGAGAGTTTCAATGGCGCGGGCATGGCCCCATGCGAGCAAGCGGTTGAGATTTTTAAACGTCGTAAACATCGCGTTGTAGCGCTCCGGACCGATGGCGATGACCGCGGTGGTGCACCCCGGGGTGGCTCGAATGATCGCGGCAAGCTTGCGGATACGGGCGGGACTGGAAATTCGTTTGGAGTCCAAGATCCCGGCATTGATTAGATGGCGGGCGATGGTCGCGTCCGTGTAGGCGCCCGCGATGACAAGCGGGCCGAAATAGTCGCCCTTGCCGCTTTCATCGATGCCGAAGTGGGGCTCGAATTTATCGGGTTCGAGGATTTCCTCGTAGCCGATCTTGGCGATGCCGGTGACTTCGGGCTCGAGGGTGAAGCGGATGAAATCCTCGGTTCCTTTGCCTTGGATGAGAACTTTGGGGCCTTTCTCGTAGACCGTCACGATCAACTTGCCCTTGCGCGCAGAAAATAACGCGTAGGGCTTCGCCTCGAAGTCATACCCATGGCCATGGAGAATCTGGCGGAGAGTTTCGGCTTGAGCTGGAGTGAGAGGTTCGGTGTGAGTCGTCATCAAGCGGGCCTTTCAATTTTGGTTAGGGTGACTCCATGGTTCTCCGGTCATGTAAACCTAACAAAATAAACTCCGAGGCATTTTATTTCTCTGGGATCGCGTCGTAGACTTGCTCGAGTGAGATCACCGTGTAAGCGGTCACCAACACAGGATTTGATTCCATCCAGCGTCCGTTGTCATTGACCCAAGATCCATTCTCACGCTGAGAAGAAAGAATTTTTTCACCGAGGTCTTTTCTCCAGTCGGCTTCGGTGCCATTTTCAAGTTTGAGCATGTCCACATTCGCGGCGGTGAGTGCTTTGGACATGGTCTGATAGTAGTAATACAATCCTTGAGCGCCCATGCCTGGGTTTTCGGTGATGGTGTAGTTTTTACCGAGCCATTCCTTCACCGCGATCACCCGTGGATCGTTAGCACTGAGTTTAGCGTAGATGAATGAAAGAAGTCCGGCATATGAAATGGAACCGTACGAACGAAGGGCGGTGCGCCCGTCAGGGAGTTTGTCTTCGCCTGCTTTGGTTTCATTCGGCCCATAAATGAATCCTCCTTTATTCTTGGCGTCGTCTGATGCCCAATCGCTGTCGTTAGTTTCTTGGAGGTTTTGGCAACGCGACAGGAATGTGACGGCGGCATCCCAGTCGAGATCGGGTTGGTCGCCGTGCTTGCCGTCATCAATGATTTTTTTGGAAAGCGCGAGCGCTTCGACCGCGAGGTATGTGTTAGACATATCCGCACGATCATTTTTTGAGCCGTATCCGACGCCACCGTCATTCGCGTTGTCGGTTTCCTTTTTCTTATCAATATCCCATTGCTGGTCGATGAGATGCTTGCGGGCTTTAACGATCGCCGGTTCGTATTTTTCTTTTTGGGATGCGACCATGGCGGTGACGGCGGTGGCGGTATTGTAAACTGTTAGTCCGTTCTTGTAGATTCCTCCGTCATCTTTTTGCTGAGAAAGAAGCCAGCCGAAGCCTTTTTCTGCGAATTCTGGTAGGGCCGCTTTGTGATCGATGTTAGGGTCGCGGCATATGGCAGTCAGGGCGAGGGCGGTGAAGGCGGGCGTGCCGTCGTCGTCCCAGAAGCCGTCGGGTTTTTGTTGAGACTTGAGCCATGCGTTCCCCCGTGCGATGGCTTGGCGCATCTCTTGTTTAAGTGACTCGTAGCGGTAGGGATTCTTCTCTGCGGCACCGGCGGTGGTGGTGACGAGTAGGGTGATGGCTGCTAGAAATTTATAGATCTTCATGGGAAAGACATTAGGGTGAGATTTTAGCGCTGGAGAGTTTTTTTATTGGAACGTTCACGGAAGTTGCGAATTCACTCCAAGCGAGGCGAGTGATGTGTGAGTTGAGGGCGTCTAGTGGATCTTGTTGATCTAGAAGTGGCGGGGGTACTGTGTAGATTTTTTGGCGTCCGAGTTGGCCACAAACGAGCAAAAATACAGATTTGAGAACTTCTTGGCGAAGGGTTTTGGGTGGTTGCACCGTGAAGGAGTAAACCGCCGTGCGGGATGATTTCGAATCGGGACCACTCATCCATAAGGCGATGGGTGACGGACTGCGGGCTTTGGCGCTTGATTTACCTGCGAGCACGATGGTCTTCACCTTGATGATGCCTGATGATACCCGTTCGAGATCCCGCGCGACTTCGCCTAGCACGGGGATGAGTGCTTTGATGTTTTTCTTGTTAGTGCTGGCGTGAAGGGTGACGGGGATGGCGTCCTGCGGATTCGAATTCCAGATGGGCAGGGGAGGACGTAGACGTTTGATCGCCGTGATAGCGGCGTTCGTTTGCGTGTCATCTGGATGGGTGAGGTCAAGCACACGTTCCCAAACTAACAGCGAGCGACGCAGTTCGCTTTGTTCCTCCAGCACAGCGGCAAGTTCTGCGAGGTAAGCGCTTCCTCGTGGGGCAACATCCGCATAGCTTTTCAGCACAATCGGTTCCGTTAGATTTCCGATCTCGACGGGAATTTTTGTCTCCAAGATCGGTGGTAGCGGAGTCTCGGGCACAGGAAGAGCCGGTGGCTCAGAAATCGCGTCGGCCACCCGATCCACTTGTGGCAGCGAGGATTCCACTTTAATCCGGACCTTTTCCAGCTGAGTGCTGGAAGGGGGCGTTAGAAAATCCATGTTCCGTGTGTTGAACCACCACGATCCTCCGACCACCGTCAGGATGAGCAGGATGACCACTGGGATAGGAACTCGCACGGCAGCAGGTTGGATGGGTCTTTCTTTGCGGGAAAGCGGAAATCACCGATTCGCTAAAAAACAAAACACCCCGCTCGTTGAACGGGCGGGGCGTGATGAGAAATGATGAAGCGAATGGATCAGTTGGCGCTCTTGACCAAGAGTGCGCGCTTGCCGACGCGTTCGCGGAGGTAGTGCAACTTGGCGCGGCGGACTTTGCCACGGTTGGTCACCTCGATTTTCGCGATCCGTGGAGTGTGAAGCGGGAAAACCCGCTCGACACCTTCGCCGTATGAAATCTTGCGCACGGTGAATGCGGCGTTCACGCCGGAGCCGCCACGAGCCAAAACAATCCCTGCGAAAATCTGGACCCGCTCTTTGCCACCTTCTACCACCCGGCAATGCACCTTTACGGTGTCACCGACGTTGAACTCGGCGACGTCTTGTTTCAATTGCTCTGACTCGATCTTCTTAATGATGTGCATGGGGTCCTCCTTCGCGGAAAATGAATGTGCTGCCCGCAGGGTCTTAGCCGTGTGCCTAGAATTGCGGGGCGCGAGAGCTACTGGATCAGTTTCGCAATTGCAATCGCGAAATTGCTCTAAATTTAATGTTTTCCATAAATCGCTGCGGGATCGAACGACTTCCCCGGTCCGATCATCGCCAACTTATGCGGGTTTCCCTGCTCAGACGGGACTAGTTTTCGATAAAAACACGAATTTCGGCCAGTGTGGCAGGCCCCCGCGCCGATCTGCTCCACGAGCAAAATGATCGCGTCCTGATCGCAGTCCGTGCGGATTTCGACAATTTTTTGAATGTGACCTGAAGTGGCGCCTTTGTGCCAAAATTCCATGCGAGAGCGCGACCAGTAGACCGCCTCGCCGAGTTCTAACGTTCTCCGCAGCGATTCTTGGTTCATGTAGGCTAGCATCAGCGGCTCACGCGTGGTCGCATCCATGGCGAGTGCGGGGATCAGGCCGTCGGCATCGAACTTCGGCGAAAAGTCCATCCCCTCCTCGACCTCGCTTTTTCCGCCACGCGGGGTAAATCCATATTGCGTATCCATGGCGGGACCGTGAAATGACCGGATCGGCGTGTCGAGTCCGCATTCCAGCGCGTTGGCGATTCGGCGTGCCATTTCGATTCGATCGTTCATGGTCTCCCGGGCGGTGCTTTGGAATCTAAAACCATTTGAAAAATTGTGATGAAGCGAGATCGGAGCGGATGGAAGGGGATGTGTTTTGTGCTTTTGCGGATTTTTCTCTGCGCTTGCCTGACGGTGCAAGCGGTGGCCGTGAATGAAAAGGGCTGGGATGAGCGCCTCGACGCGATGTTCTCCGGGCGCTTGAAGGAAATCAAAAGT
>VFJU01000437.1 GCA_009885905.1 Verrucomicrobiota bacterium | reverse complement strand
TGTAATGTTTTGTAGAGTGTGTCCATGCAGCCACTGAAGCAACTCGCTCAATCTCTCCGCGTTCTTGCGGACCGGGAGCACTGTGTGTTTGCGCCCTCGGACCTTGCGGCCGCGGTGCCGGAGTGTGGGCAGTTGGCGGTGTTGCTGTCGCGGGCCACAAAAGCCGGGCTACTGAAGCGGGTTTGCCGGGGTATCTATTTTTATGCCGTGCCGGACTATCCGGCGGAGCATTTGCTTTTCCATGCGGCCGCGCGGCTGCGGGCTGGGGAGTTCAATTTCATCAGTCTCGAGACCACCCTCAGCGATGCGGGCGTGATCTCGCAGGTGCCGATGAACTGGATCTGCCTCATGACCTCCGGCCGCAGCCATGTGGTGGACTGCGGAGACTACGGCCACATCGAGTTCGTACACACCGCCCAGCGTCCCGACGACTTGGGCGACGCGCTGTCCTATGATTCGGAACGTCATCTCTGGCGGGCCTCGGTGCGGCAGGCTCTGCGCGACATGAAGGCCACTCGCCGCAGCTTGGCACTCGTGGATGAGGAGGTGGCGCGTGAGTTTGTTTGACCAACTCGTGGATGAAGCGCTGCGTTCCCGGTCAGAATTCACCTCACTGCGGCCTGTGGTGGAAAAGGAGTTGCTGCATCACGACATCCTTCGCGAGATGAGCGAGGCGGGCTTGCTCAAGGGGCTCACGTTTATCGGCGGAACCTGCCTGCGGGCCTGTTATGGCTCCGCTCGGCTCAGCGAAGACCTCGACTTCACTGGCGGCAGCCATTTCAAAAAGAGCGATCTGGCCGGACTTGCCCGAGTGCTCACGGAGAGACTGCAAACCCGCTACGGGCTGCCGGTGAACGTCAGTGAGCCCATCAAAACCGGCGGCCAAGTCTCCACTTGGAAGCTCACCATCGAGACCCGCCCCAGCCAGAAGCATCTCCCTGCGCAACGCATCCACCTCGACATCTGCGCCATCCCCAGCCACGACCCTCGTCCGATGATGCTGCGCAATCTCTACGGCGTCGATCTCGGCACCTCGGGCCTCATTCTTCAAGCGCAGAGCCGTGAGGAAATCCTGGCCGACAAGGTCATCGCGCTCGCCTTCCGCGAGAACCGCATCAAAAATCGCGACCTCTGGGACATTGCCTGGCTCAGCCAGCAAGGCGTCGAACTCCCTGCCCATCTCATCCCTTTGAAAATCCGCGATCACCAGCGCGACGATGCCGAGTTCGTCGCCTTGCTCCAGGAACGCCTCGACGCCATGAAGTCCCGGCCTGAAATGCGAGACGACTTCGTGAAGGAAATGCGCCGGTTTCTGCCCGCGGTGACCGTGCGCGACACGATCGAAAAGGAACTGTATTGGGCCTACCTCACCCAGGTTGTGGATGACCTCGGTCGGAAGGCCTTGGGAGTTTTAAAAAAGGATGTAGTATGATCCGTAATGCCCCTTGGAACTCTAACTCCTTAACAGCGATCCTATTGAAAAATAGAACCTTGTAAAAAGTCACCTGCCTGTGGTAGCCACAGCTAACTGACGGTTGGCGTCAACTCACCTAAAAATCTAATGATTAAACTTCTCTCGCTACTCGCACGGTCTGCGTTTCTTGCAGTACTCCCCTTCCCTGCATCTGCCGCACCATCGCTTCCTAACGTGGTGATCATTTTCTGTGACGACCTGGGCTATGCTGACATCGGACCATTTGGTTGCACCCGCTACGCCACCCCCAATCTAGACCGCCTTGCTCGCGAGGGTCGGCGCTTCACCAACTTCCATGTCTCCGAGGCCGTCTGTTCCGCATCGCGCGCATCGTTACTAACAGGATGTTATAATAACCGCATCGGGATTTTCAACGCACTCAATCCGACAGTGAGACACGGCTTGAATTCCAGCGAGACGACTCTAGCAGAAATATTCAAACAGAAAAATTACGCCACGGGCATGGCCGGCAAATGGCATCTCGGGCACCTGCCGCCGTTTCTACCCGTTCGTCATGGATTTGATGAGTATTACGGATTGCCCTACTCGAACGACATGTGGCCGCATGGGATGGAAAAAAAGAACCGTGATCATCCGCCGTTGCCCATGATCGAGGGCGACAAGGTCATCCAGGCGGACGTCACCGCCGAGGATCAGGAACAACTCACGACCCGCTACACCGAACGCGCGGTTGATTTCATCAAGCGCAACCACGCCCGACCGTTCTTTTTCTACCTCGCTCATTCCATGCCGCACGTGCCGCTCTATGTGAGTGAAAAGTTCAAGGGCAAGTCCGGTGCTGGGCTTTATGGGGATGTGATTCAGGAAATCGACTGGTCGGTGGGGCAAGTGATGGACGCCTTGAAAAGCCAGGGCATCGAGGACAACACCCTCGTGATTTTCACCAGCGACAACGGCCCATGGCTGCGATACGGAAACCATGCGGGCAGCGCCGGGCCGCTGCGAGAAGGCAAGGGCACTTCATGGGAGGGGGGGACAAGGGTGCCGTGCGTGATGCGCTGGCCTGGCCAAATTCCCGCCGGTACCAGCTGCGGCGATATGCTCATGACCATTGACCTGCTCCCGAGTCTCGCCGAGCTTGTCGGCGCGACGCTGCCGGCTCACACCATCGACGGTCTTGATGTCCTGCCGCTGATCATCGGAATGCCTGGGGCAAAGAATCCTCACGAAGCGTATTGGAACTACTACGCCGACAACCAGCTCCAGTCGGTTAGCACGGGCGACGGACGTTGGAAATTGGTTTTACCACACACCTACACCTCACTGAGCGGCAAACTGGGCGGGAGCGATGGGTTCGCCGTTCCCTATCAAAACCTGAAAATTCAATCGCCGCAACTGTTCGATCTGGCAGCAGATGTTGGCGAGAAGACCGACTTGGCGGCTGCGCACCCCGAGGTGGTCGCGAAGCTCGAAGCGGAGGTCGAAAAAGCACGGGCGGATCTGGGCGACTCGCTCACAAAACGAACCCCTTCCAACATCCGTCCACCCGGCCAGGTTGAGTGAAAACTAACAAAATTTATCATGACGAAAATTCTAACATTTTTATTCGCCATGATGCTGGCAACGGTCGCGACACTCCACGCCGCAGAACCTGCTAGACCTAACATCCTTTTCATTTGCACCGACGACCAATCCTACGACGCCCTATCGATGGTCCAAAAAGAACAGGGAGAAAAAGCACGATTCCCCTGGCTGCAAACGCCGAACCTCGACCGGCTCGCGGCCGAAGGCGTGCGCTTCCGCAACGCCTTCGTCACCAACTCGCTTTGCTCACCCAGTCGCGCGGTGAATCTAACTGGTCTCTACAACCACGAGCGCGGCAATGGCATCGCCTCGAATTTACGGCCATTCCCCGTCAAAAATGTCACCCACGCCACACTGATGCGCGCCGCCGGCTACACCACGGCCTACGTGGGCAAGTGGCACATGGGCAGTCAACGCGAGCGCCCGGGCTTCGATTACCATGCCACCTATAGGGGACATGGCCAGTATGCGGATTGCCCCTTCATTGTGGATGGCAAGGACACGCCCACCAAGGGCTGGGTGGACGACGTCGCCACCGACTACGCGATCAATTTCATCCACAAGCAGAAAAAATCGGCCAAGCCGTGGTCGCTGATTCTCGGCTTCAAGACTCCGCATCAACCGTGGGAGCCGCCGGCCCGCGCGAAGAACCTCTACGCCGGCGAATCGGCCCGCACGGTGCCCAGCGTCAACACCCCGCCCATTTACTTCGGGAAGGAAATCCAAGAGACGCGGTCGAAGCGTCCGGTGCCGCCCACCCAGCCGATCAATCTCGGTTACTTCCGTTGCGTCAACGCCATGGATGCAAGCATGGGCCGCTTACTGAAGGCGTTAGACGAGTCCGGCTTCTCATCTAACACCATCGTCATCTTCACCTCCGACAACGGTGTTTATCTCGGCGCCCATGCCACCGGCGACAAGCGCAGCGCCTACGAGGAAAGTCTGCGCGTGCCCTTCATCGTGCGCTATCCAGCGCTGGGCGACAAGGCGCGCGGGCGCATCGTGGATGACGTGGTCCTCAATCTGGATCTTGCTCCGTCGCTGTTAGATTTCGCCAGTGTACAGGCTCCCAAGCAGATGCAAGGTCGAAGCTGGCGCACCCTGCTGACCGGGGACGATCCCTCGTGGCGGCAAAGCTGGTTCTACGAATACTTCGCGGAGGATCAAAAAGGTACAAACGTGCCTGACATCACCGCCGTGCGTACCGCCGGTGCCAAGCTCATCCAATACCCCGGGCACAAGGCGTGGTCCGAATTGTTCGACCTCAAGGCCGACCCCTACGAGATCCACAATCTCATCGACGATCCCGCCGCCGCGCCGCTCAAGGCGAAAATGCTCGCGGAACATGACCGCCTGTCCAAGGAAGTCGGCTATCATGTGCCGGATTTTGTCGACCGCCCGCGAAATTGGGGCAAACCCGGCAGTCTGGCGGGTGATCAAGTCAAACCAGATTGATTCATGGATCATTTATCGGTAGCCTGAAAGTTAGTGTGCACCCGGCCACACCAAAAAACAGAAGCCTCGGCGTAACGACTCACGCTCTGACCTCTGACCTCTTCATTTCAGCTCTCAGCTTTCAATTCTTCTTCCACCTAACACGCCGATGGCGACAAGTGGGCGGACCGCGGCGGGTCAGCCCTACCTCTTCCACTGACAACTGAC